>CAJCBL010000356.1 GCA_903960515.1 uncultured Verrucomicrobiota bacterium | reverse complement strand
TACGACGACTTCGCCCGCTGGTATCTAAACCAGCACGCCGGCGAAGCCTCCGAGCTGCCCCGCCGCGCCTGCGCCCTGGATGCGTACCGACGCGAGTGCATGGGCCCGCAGGCGACAGAGCTGGATGCGTTTCTTGAATTCACCGAGTTCGAGCACACCCATGCCGAAGAGGCCGCGGTGCTGCTTGCCCGCCCCGGCGAGGGCGAGGTTGTGCGTTTCGCCAAATCCAGCGCCGGCGCCCAGCAGGTGCGCGACCTCATCTTCTCGCGCCTCAGCCCGGCCGAGCAGCCCCAGCACGGCCACCTGCAGGAGCTGCTGGCGGCGGAGTCCTCCGGGCTGCACGCCGAGGAGATGCGCTACCTGGCCACCCTGCTTGAGCCGTGGGCGGCGGGCGGCAGCTACGGCGAACTCTTCGACGGCGTCTCCAACGTGAACCTCACCGGCAAGATCGCGCACTTTGAACTCGGGTACATCCCGGAATCGGCCGAGGAGCTCAAGGCGGCCGCCGCCTTCCTCATCGCGAACTACACGCGCTCCCACATGATGCGCCTGCCCAGGGCGCTGCGGAAGCGGAACATCTTCGAGGAGGTCGCGCGCTTCTCGCTGGTGCCCTCGGGCAAGAAGGTGCTGCGCGAGTCCTACCAACAACTGCGCAAATACAACGTCTGGAACGTCGCCACCGTCCAGAACTACGAGCAGTTCAAGACCTCGGATATCCGCGGCGCGGTGCTGGGCAACAGCCGCGTGCTCTTCCTGCTGAGGCAAAGCGACCGCTCCGACATCGAGGACCTCAGCCGGGACTTCCCGCTGCCCGAGGCGGTGAAGGACGCGGTGATGAGCCATCCCGAGCCGGAGAAACTGGCCGGCCAGAAATATTCACAGTTCACCTACTACCACACCGACGAGCGCCGCCCGCTCATCGTCACCATGCGCAACGTGGCCTCGCGCGAGATGCTCTACTGTGCATCCAGTTCGGGGACCCATTTCGACGAGCGCCAGAAGGCGCTGCGAGGCCACGCCGACGTAGTCGCCGCCATCATCGCCAATGCCTGACCTGTCATGAAAACCCTCGACGAAATCCAGGCCGAAGCCCACCAACTCACCGTGCTCGGCAAGCAGTACCAAAGAGAGCACAGCGGAGCCGCCGAGCCCCTCGGGATCGCTCCGCCGCCGCTCGAACTGATGCGCTACCCGCTCACCCCGATGCAGGCCCTCGGCGCCGCCTCTCCCGACGAAGCCCCGGCACTACAGCGGCAACGCTCCATAGACGTCGTCATGAGGGACGACGACATCGTCTACCGACTGGTGGAGCGGGAGGAGCCGGGATGGCTCCAGTTGGAAAACACGCCGTTTGTCGTGATGGTGGCCGACTCCGCCTTCAACGCGCTCCGAACCGGCTACGAACTCGCCGAGGAGGAGGGCTTGATCAAGCGACACGCGCCCTACCCCGAGGGCGAGCCTGCAGGCGAAGCGGGCGCAGATTCCAGACCTATCGCCGAGGAGGAGGCTCTCGAAACCGAACTCCTGCGTCCCTCCGGGGGCCCGGACACCGGGGTCGAAATCGGAGCCTTTCTCGATGGGCGGCAGGAGCCCAACGCTAGGATTGAGCGCCCCGTCTTGCGCCAAGACCACCGCGAGACTCCGACCGAGCGCGAGTCCCTCGGGATCCGGCACAGAATTACAGTCGGCGATCCCTGACCGGAGGATACTATGAAACGAATACTGGACAATATCGTCCTCCTTGAGCCGTACCTGATCGGCCTGCTCCCCGTGGCCGTCGTGCTTGTCATGCTGCTGCTTGCGGGCTGTACGACAGCGGGCACGGCCTCCGCCGGCCGCACGCGCGACCTGGCAACCACCGCAGTCACCACCGCCGGGGGCGCCTACATCGGGGCCAAGGAGGGCGACGGAAAGGCCGGCAGCGCAGCACTGGGCGCTGCGGTGGGCTTTGTCGCCGGCGAGGCGGTGAACTATTTCAACAACAAGTCGCAGCGGGCGGCTTTCATCTCCGGCTACGAGAAGGGCCAGTCCGACGCCGTGAAGCAGCAGTACTGGATCGCGCGCGACAATCAGCGCTCAAAATCCGACGACGGTTACGAGGAGTCGTACTACGAAATCCCGGTGCCCCCAAGCGACCGCGGGGGCGTGCATCGCGAACCCACCACGCGGGTCATCCGCGTGGTCCTGCCAAAGGAGGGCCAATGAAACTCTATCCGCCCCTCATCATGAGCGCCTGGGCGCTCATGGGGGCCTCACCCAGTGCCGCCCAATGGGCGGTGATCGACGCTCCTGCTCTGCAGCAGAGCATCACCAACTACGCCGCGATGGTCGAACAGCTCTCGCGGCAGGCCACGCAGATCAGCAATCAGGTCCAACAGATCCGGCAGTTCGAGACGGAGCTCAAGCGCATGGGGGATATGGCGACCGTCCAGAATCTCATCGGCTTTCCCGAGCTCCGAGCCGACCAACTTCTCCCGACGCAGATCAAGTCCTGGACGCAAAACCGAGCGCGAGTGGACGGGCGTGGCATTTTCGAGGACACCCGGGGAGGAGTCTATGCCGGGATCACGGTGAACTTTCCGGACTTTGACGGCGGCACCGTGGAGCGTGATCCACAGGCCTACAAGCCCACCCACGACCTGGTGGCCGCAGTCGACGGTTTCAAGACCGTCCAGGGCGACGTCTACCAGCGCCGCGAGGAGTTGAAGCGGACCATCGCGCGCACCAGCGAAGCGATGCAGGCGGCCGGAACCGAAGCGGAGCAGAAGAAGCTCGCAGCAGTGTTGGCCGCTGAATACGGACAGCTGGCCGCCCTCGACGACGAGGTGGCGCTGAGCTCGGCCGAGGTTCAGGTGAAGGAAGCCGAGGCGCAGGCGATGAGCACCGCGCAAAACAAGGCCGAAACGGAAGCGCGAAGGAAGCTT
>CAJCBL010000355.1 GCA_903960515.1 uncultured Verrucomicrobiota bacterium | reverse complement strand
GGCCCACATGGGCTTCGCCACCTTCGGCATCTTCTCCTTCACCCAGAACGGCCTTGAGGGCGCCACGCTGGTGATGATCAACCACGGAGTAACTACCGGCGCGCTGTTCATCTGCGTAGGCATCATCTACGAGCGCCTCCATACCCGAGACCTCGCGCTCGCCTCCGGTGTCGGCAAATACATGCCGATCTTCTCCACCTTCCTCGGCCTGGCCTGCCTCTCCTCTATGGCCTTCCCGGGCACCAACAGTTTCATCGGCGAGTTCCTCGTCATGGCCGGCGGCTTCACGGTCTCCAAGGTTTTGGTGCTCTGCACCGTCCCCGGCATCGTGGCCGCCGCCGCCTACAATCTGCGCATGCTCCAGAAGGTCTGCTACGGCACGCCGAACAACCCAGACCACTCCGGCACCGCCGACCTCAATCTGCGCGAGATCCTCGCGCTGGCGCCGCTAGCCGTGTTCATCCTCTGGGTTGGCTTCCAGCCCCAGCCCTTCATCGACGTCATGCACACCAGCCTGCAGCACGTGCTCACCCAGGTGGGACGCTAAGCCCTCCGGCCATTCCGCAGACCACCGGCTTCAGCGTTCCGCCATCAGCCTTCAGCCTTTCCGAATTCCGCACTCCGAATTCCGCATTCCGCATTTCCGATGTCTTCCGCCCTCATCGCCTTCCTGCCCGAGCTGGTGCTCCTCGTCGGAGCCCTCGCCCTCTTCGGGCTCACGCTCGGCAGTTCCGCCCGACAGGCGAAGATCGCCTCGCTCGCCACCGCGGCCGTCTTCATCGCCGCCGTGCTCCTGTCCTTCAATGAGAAGGCCGACCTCTTCGCCGGCGCGTACCGGGTGGACGGATTCTCGCAACTGCTCAAGCTCGTCGTGGGCTTCGGATACTTCTTTGTCCTCTTCCTCGGCCGCGACCTCGACGACATCCGCTCCGATATCCGCGCCGAGTACTACCTCTTCCTCAGCCTCGGGCTCTGCGGCCTCACCTTCCTCTTCAGCTCCATCGAGCTGATCACCATCATCGTCTCCCTCGAGCTCTCGTCGTTTCCGCTCTACCTCATGGTCGCCATGCGCCGCGAACGCGACGGCCAGCGCGTGCAGATGGAGTCGGCGATCAAGTACATGATGTTCGGCATCGCCGCCAACGGCATCATGTTCTTCGGCCTCAGCTACCTCTTCGGTCTCACCGGCTCCACTTCGCTGCCGGTGATGTTCACCCGCCTCCAGCCTTTCCTCACGCCCGGCCACATCAGCCCGCTGGCCGTAGTAGGCCTGGCCCTCTCGCTCGCCGGTCTGCTCTACAAGATGGCGATCTTCCCCTTCCACTTCTGGACGCCGGATGTGTACCAGGGCGCCTCCAACGAAACCGCCGGTCTGGTCGCCTCGCTGCCGAAACTGGGCGCCGTGGCCGTACTCACCCGTTTCGTAGCCCTCTCCTCGCCCACCGATCCGGTCATCCCGACGCTGCTCGCCATCCTCGCCACCGCCTCGATGTGCTACGGCAACCTGGTCGCCCTCGTGCAGACCGACGTGAAGCGCCTTCTGGGTTTCTCCGGCATCGCCCACGCCGGCTACGCGCTCATCGGCTTCGTGGCGCTGAGCAATGCCGGCTACTCCGCCGCGCTGTTCTACATCTCCGGTTACGTGCTGATGGTCCTCGCCGCCTTCCTGGTGATCAGCCGCGTGTCGGCCGACGGTGCCAACGTTTCCCTTTCCGATCTCGCCGGTCTGCACAAGCGCTCGCCCCTGCTGGCGCTCACCCTGGGCGTGGCCGTATTCGCATTGGCCGGCATCCCGCCCTTCGTCGGTTTCATGGGCAAGTTTTCCCTCATCAACGCCGCCCTGGCCAAAGGCTGGCTGTGGCTGGTAGTGGTGACGGTGATCAACTCAGCCATCGCGATCTACTACTACCTGAAAATCGTGAAAGAGGCGTATTTCACCGACGCCGCCGACCGTCCCGCGATCGTCACCGACTTCGCGACACGTTTCGCCTGCATCGCGCTCCTGCTGGTCATCACCGCCCTCGGCGTGGCCCCGGCCCGCCTGATGGAGCTAATCGCCAGCAGTCTGAACACGGTCGAGGTCGCGCTGAAGTAAGCGCCGCCGATCTGCCCGCAGTGCCGGCGCCCACTACTGCGCCGCGCCGATCTGCTCTCCTTCCGAAACCCGGCTCTCGCGCCGGGTTTCGTCGTTTCCGGGTGGCGACGCTCCCAAAAACGCCGTCCTGCCTCCCTGGGAACGGCTCCGGCCCGGACGCCCCGCGCACCCGTAGCGCCATTCGCAAGAACGCCGTGCTACCCGATGCCCCGATCACAATGCGCCACCTCGGCGATTCGGGTATTGCGCGCGAAGTTCGCTGGTACTACCCGATCCCCATGGCCACCATCTCGCTCAAGTTGCCGGATCTTCTGCTGGAAGTGTTGGAAAAGGAATCCCGAGCCCGAGGGACGACCAAATCCGCTTTGGTGCGAGAGTGCCTGACCAAATCGCTGGACGGGCACCGCTCCGGTGAGGCCTCCACCTGCTACGACTTGGCGCATGATCTGGCCGGCTCGCTCAAGGGCTTGCCACGTGATCTCGCGACCAATCCGAAACACATGGATGGGTTTGGCCAATGAAGGGCGCGGTGCTCATCGACACCGGTCCATTGGTGACCTTTCTCGCGGCCGGGCTGGAGCATCACTGTTGGGTCTGCGAGCAATGGAAACGCCTTCATCCTCCGCTTCTGACCTGTGAACCAGTGCTGACCGAGGCTGCCTTCCTGCTCAAACGAGAAGGCAGGGACACTGATCCGCTTTTCGCCTTGCTGGAGCGCTGGGTCCTTCGCGTGGGGATGGAGATCGGTGATCAAGTCGCCGATTTGCGAGTACTCATGCGCCGCTATCGGGATAGGCCCATGTCGCTGGCCGATGCCTGCCTAGTCCGGATGGCCGAACTGCACTCCACCAGTACGATCTTCACCCTCAATGGAGATTTCCGCGCCTACCGCCGCCATGGCAACAAAGTCATTCCGGTGCTGATGCCCGACGCATAACCGGGGACATGGCTGAAACGCCCCCCGATCGCCTGCGGCGAGTGAATTCCAGCCACATGGATCTCCTCCTTATGAAAGCCACCACTCTCAAGCCCACCGCCCTGCCTGCCACCTATGCAGAGCTGATCGCCCTGCAAGTTCCTCGGCCCATCCATGACCGCACCGCCTACGACAACGCGGTCGAGATCGTGCACGCGCTCGCCGGCTTCAAACTCAACCGCGACCAGGACGACTATCTCCAGTTGATGGCCAAACTCGTTGAAGACTACGAACGCGAGACCATGCCCGAGCCCGCCCCCGTCGCCGGTATCGAAACACTGAAGTTTCTCTTGACGGAAAACGGCCTCAACGCCAACGACCTCGGTCGGATTCTCGGAGTCAACCGCTCCATCGCGTATCGCATCCTCCAGGGCGCGCGCAACCTCACCGCCGCCCACATCAAGAAGCTCTCCGCCCGCTTTGCCGTAAGCGCCGATCTGCTGCTGGCCTGAAGCGGTGCCGACGAGGTCGAGATCATCGACTACCGCTGAGGTCACCACCATGCCCACCAGGATTCCAATGACACATCCCGGCATAGTCCGTGCCGATCTACTCTGCCTCCGAAACCCGGCTCGCGCGCCGGGTTTCGTCGTTTACGGGTGGCGACGTTCACAAGAACGCCGTCCTACCATCCTGGAAACGGCGAGCGCTGGCCCGGCCACCCCGACTCCCGTAACGACATTCTCAAGAGTGCCGTGCTTTGAGCCGCCCCATATCGCGCTCGCCCCAGCCCCGGTCGCGACCCTCGCCACGGGGAACCGTTTGGGCGAGGCAACCAGCCGCACAATTGGTCGCGAGGTTGCTTGGCGCTCGTCGGCGCGCCACTCACGGCAGCCAGAGCGGAGTCGAAACCCTTCGGGCTGCCTGCACAGTGCCCGCTATGCCCTTGTCACTGGATCAGATCGTCGAAGAAACTCGGCAATTGCCGGGGGACACCGTAGCCGAACTGATTGACCGCATCATGCTAGCCCGGCACGGCAGTGACGATGCTCCGCTGAGCCCGGTGTTGCGCGAGGAGATCGGCCGCCGCGTGACCGATATCCGGAGCGGTCGCGAACCGGGCGTTGATGGCGAGGAAGTCATGGCTCGAGCTCCAAATATCGTTGGCCGGTGAAGTAGTACCGCCTCGATTGCGAGGCCGGCGCGGAGTTCACCGAGGCGTTGCACTACTATTCCAACCTGAGTCCGGAGTTGGGCGGACGCTTTTGCGACGAGATCGCGCGGATGATCGCGGAAGTCTGCCCACACCCGCAGCGATTCCGCCAGATCGAACCGGCAGTGCGCCGCCATTTGGCGAGGCGCTTTTCCTAGGTTTGCTCTATATCGACGAGCCAGATCAGGTTTGGATCGTTGCCGTCATGCCTCTGAAGCGCCACCCTCACTATTGGCGCCAACGCCTGACGTAGAGCCCGGGAAGCCAAGTGGAGATAGGGTCAATTCCGCCGTCCGAATGCTAGCGTGTAAGCGCCGGGTAGGAAGTCTCCTGTTTCTGGCGGGCAGGAAGTCACCTCTTCTTGGGTCGATCTTCTTCCCTCATTGCTCAAAGAAGAGTCTTCTTCCTTGCGTGGTTTTTCTTCCCCCCGGATTCCAGTGCCCG
>CAJCBL010000354.1 GCA_903960515.1 uncultured Verrucomicrobiota bacterium | reverse complement strand
GCTGGTGACAGCCCACGGTTTGGGCAGCAGCAGCAACCGACGATAGTGTTCTTCAACGGTCTCACTCATCTTTGCTTCCGTATCTGAGATTTTGCTCTTTACCCACAACAAACCGCGAAGACCCCAGCCATTGCGGGTCGCTAAAGGTGCTGGACCAACGCGTACCCGTGGCATTGCCGTCTACAGCCTTGGCGGCGTCAAAGGTGCTGTCCTCTCGGCTCGATGCGGTCGCGGGCTGCCCAAGCGCCAGATTGCTCGCTGCAACACTCTGGCTGACGGGAATATGCCGGATCAGCCCACTGCCCGCCGGACCCGCTATTGTGATCTCCCCGCTGCGACTGGCCCCGCTTGTATTGGCTGTTGCCGTAACTGTGAGGGTGGCATTGCCACTGCCGCTAGCGGTGGCTACCGTGAGCCACGGTTGCGTACTCACGGCGGTCCATGCGATATTCGCGGTGAGCGTAATGGACGTATTGGTGGTGATGGTGAAAGCTATAGCGGCGGGGCTGACGCTCAGATTCGACACCATCTTGAAGGTCGCCTCGATGGCGTGAGGAGAGTCGAGTGCGTTGAAGGAATAGCTCACCAGCGCGCCCCTATCTATTCCGTCGATCAGTACCTTGTCGATAGCGTAGCTTGATGCGGGCGTGATGCCATAGGTGAGATTCCCACCTTTCACCACCATGGTGCTGCCCGCAGGGGTGATGCTGCCATTGGGCCCGGCGCTAGCGGTCACCGTTACCAACAACTCGCGATGGGTTTCTTCCCAATCGTTTAGTCCATTGCCATCGGAATCGGCATCGAAGGCGACAACATGCCAGAAGGCGCGGAGCTGCGGGGAGGAACCGGCTGGCTGCACGATGGCCACTAGCGTGGCATCGGTGCCGCTATAGTCGCCGGGCAGCGGCGACCAAGTAATGAGATCGGACGATGTTTCAAGGAAATAGTGTTTGCCGGCGACACCCGCCCAGCGCACTACGCGGTTGCCTGTCTGGTCCTGGCCAACTGCCGCGGTAAAGACACTCGAGGGATTGATGGGATTGGTTCCCGCCTGGGCCTCGGCAAGATTGCTCTGCCCATCTCCGTCGGGATCGTCCGCGGGAGCTCCTGCGGACGGATACAAGGCCGCCCAGACATCGGAGATGCCATCGCCGTTGCGGTCGACCATGGCTTGCGCTGTAACCGCAACCGAAAACTGTGTATTGCAGGTGCCGCCAGCGGAGTCGGTAACCTGTACCTCCACCAAGGCCGTGCCAGTTTGGCCGGCGGTCGGGGTGAGTATGACGGAGCGATTCGCCCCCGAGCCTCCAAAGACGATATGTGCAGGCGCAAGGAGGGCGGGATTGTCGGAGCGTGCCAACAGTGTGAGGCTGGCCGCAGGCGTCTCGATATCGCCGATGGTAAATCCGATCGGGTGCGAGGAATAGCCGGTCGCCAATATCTGGGGCGATATGGCTGAAATAGTCGGCATGGTCCCCGACACTACCACTGCGCAATGGTCGGTGAAGGCGCCTTCCGCAGTGGTGGCGGTGATCGTCGCCTGTCCCTGCGCCAGGCTATGAACAAGCCCAGTGTTGCTCACCGTCGCGACCTCCGGAGCACTCGACGCCCAGGACACGGCCTTATTGCGGGCTGTCACCGGCATCACGGTGGCGGTGAGCTGAGTGGTGGTGCCGGCTGCCATCGCGGCGGAGTGAGGCGCAACTGCTACGCCAGATACTGCCACAGGCATAAATCCGTACAGTGCCAACTCGGCCAGCTGCAAGCCCGAGCCTCCAGGATTGGCGATGGACAGCCGGTAGTAGCTATATGCTGTGGAATTGGCGAAGGTATAGCTGAGGGTTTGTCCACGATTTGCAAAGGTGATCCCTGTACGGGTATCGAGAGTGAGCCAAGTGTTGCCGTCGTTTGAGCCTTGAAGCGTCCAGTTATGCGGATCGCGCTCGGGCGAATCGCTTGCTGAGACCAGTGCGTAGCCGGTAAGGATGGCGCGGGCGGTTGTCTGAAACTGAACCCAACCATCAGCACGATCCAATCCGTAGGATGTTTCGTTATAGTTGTCGAAGAGCTTCTCCAGCCCCTGCGACCACGGTGTGCCTCCATATTGGGAGGTGAAAACGCCGTCCGGCTCATCTGTGAGATCAAATAGATTCCGGCCCGCGGGCAGGGTTACCTGCACTCGCATCACAGGCCCGTTGGCGCTTAGCACCTTGATGGTGACCCCAGAGTCCCTTCCGTCGTAGAGCTTGGAATTGGGAACGGTGGAGGCACTGAACACGCCGTCCCGGTGCCACAAGACATTGTGGTCGGTGTTGGTTATGGCCGAGCCGAGCACGTTGTACTCATTGTAGCCATAGCGGCTTTCGTTGGCCGCCTCAATGGTCACCATGCGGTGCGCCATGTCGATATTGTCGAAATTGGCGGTTGTGGCCAAGTTGCGGTCGACGTGATAAATGACCACGCCGGGTTGGCTAATGTCCCGGCTCAGGCATTGGTCGAAGCCGTCGAACTGGCGATTCTCAAGCAGAAAGTACTGTTTGGGGTCCTGGGTGGGAATACGCAGGTAATTATAGCTTCCGGTGCTCCAGGCGCGAAGATCATATTCGCCGCTCTCGGTAACCAATTGCGGTCGCAGAATGGCGAAATTCTCCATGGACATCGGCATCATATGGGTTGGGTTTTTAAGCCCTCCGGCATCTCCCGCCCAGATGTAGCCGAGGTGAAGCTGGTACACCCCGAAACGCGAACTGTCTTTTGAATAGAAATCTTCCTCTCCGTTCAAGTGCAGCCAGTCGTGGATGATCGCTCCGATATTGTCTCGCGATTCACTGTAGCATATTACCTCATAACCATCGAAGGAGACGCCATCGAGCACCGGCGCCGGTGCTGCGCCCCAGGCAAAACTGGTCGCGCAGCCGAAATAGCTTGGAATCGTGAACAGGAACAGGACTTCGAGCTGGTCGGGGCCGATGGAGCCGGTGTGCCCAGTGTCGTACTGCGCGAAATTGACATATGGATCGGCCAACTGTATCGCCTGTTTGCAGGCTGCCTCGAAGCTCTGCTGCACGGTAGCATTGCTCATATTTACCGTCACCCTGACCACGCCGTCGTTGGCCGTGCCGTAGCTTTCCTTGCAGGGAGCGATATGCACTTGGCCGCCGAACGATTCCCTGATCCAGTCCTGCATGCTATAGACACCGCCAGTGTCGGGGTACACCCAACTGGCCACTGTTTCCGGGGAGTTGGTGAAGGCAGACTGGGTGGTATTCACCATGATGACCAGAAATGGCTTTGAATCCCCGGGTCTCAATGCCAAGCGCGCCGCGCCAAAGGAGCTGCCGGCCAGAACCATGAGGCAAACGGCGAAGAGGTGTTTTAGGAATCGTGTCATTTATAGGGCGGGGTTGCGGGCAACTCAGGGGCGGGGCGCGCTTGAGTCCAACTCGCCTACTGCAGCGCGCAAACCAAATCGAGGATCCCGTTTCTACTCGGCCGGGTGGGCCCTCGCTTGGCAGTGGCTTGGGTGACGACACGTCGCCGGCCAGCAGACTGGTGCGCGGGTGGCGGGCCAGCCTGGCGGAAGCAAATGGCGGCGGCCGCCGGGAATTGTGGGACCGGCGGAGCGTGGAGGCCGGGGAGAGGGGGGCGGGGGCGGTGAGTTCCCCTTTTGAAAATGCTACAGATACGGCCGGCCTCGCGCGGGCCCCCGTGCTACCGCCGGCATCTCAGCCCGGGGGGACAAAATGGGCACGGGAACTAAAGGGGCCACGGACAACAAATTGCAGTTCGCTTTCAAGATGAGACTCTAGCGCGTGCGAGCACGCTCCTACACGGACTCGGCATTAGTCTCATCTTGAGTGCGCATTGAAATACAGGGCGGAGAAAAGCAGATAGAGACGGCAGATATAGCATCCCGCGGCAGGTATCGCGCCGGCACTGCGGCGCGGACACCTTGGCGCCGACCACAAGCCCGCAGCCGCCCCCGCTTGCGCTCTGTACGGCCATTCCAGATCGCACTCCAAATGAGCCGCTAACGCGTCGACCGGCATCACCGGATCGAACCACCCTACGAGCGCCTACGCCGGACACTCGCGCAGCTCGCGCGCAAGCCTCGGCTGCTACACGGGCACTGCATTCGTGGCACCTTGCACGCGACCTGGAAATCAGTCCGGCCGGGCGAGCTTGGCGCGCACTCCATCGGCCTCGGCGCGCAGGCACTGGGCCCAGCCCCGAGTGTCGCCCGCCATGCAATAGCCGTAGTTGAGGTCCATATAGCCGGCTGCCTCACGGGCGTGGATCTGGTTGTAGTCGCGAATCCGGTATTTGAACATCGCTGCCGCGCCCGAAAAGAAACCGAACGCAGCCGTGCCGGCCACCAGGGTGAGCTGCGAACCGCTCACAAGGCCGGCGGCGGCCTCCCCGGGCTCCAGGCCGCCGGAGTCGCTGAAATTAATGAGCACCCCAGCCGCGAATCCCGCCAGCGCGCCGTAGATGGTAAGATTGAGCGGGTTGTCGGCAGCGAAGAGGCTGCGCCTGCGGAAATGCCCCACGTTGGGCACGATGTGGGCAAGCTGATCGAGCCGCTCGTTCCAGTCAGCGTCATGAGTTTTCGGAACCAGGCGCCGCAGCCCGCGAAACTCGCGAGAGAAGCTGTCGTAGGTGGCGACAAAGGTGGTGCGCCCCGCCAGCACGTCGGCCACCAAGGCGTTGGCCCGGTTGAGCGGCGAATCGATGGTCTTGCGCTTGAGCTCCACCACAGCGGAGCACTGGGTCTCGTCGAGCCCCTCGGCCAGGCAGCGCCGGTCGAGATCGCGAAAGAAGTTGTACTGGACGTCGAACATGGCGGCAGGGGGGGACGGGGCAATCGCAGCGACTGGCGGCGGTGGTTCAGCTGCCTGCGGGCGCAGGCGCGGGCCCTCCCGGGACTGTGGAGGTGCTCTCCCAGTCGAGCAGCTCGATCTCGAAGACCAGAGTGGCGCGGGGCAGGATGTAGGGAATCTTCCCTGCCACGCCGTAGCCCAGCCAATACGGGACCACCACAAGACGTTTCTCGCCCTTGCGCATATCGATCACGGCCTCGTCCCAGCCCTTGATCACATGCCCCACCCCTACGCGAAACCGGAAGGGAGCCCCCTTGAGGCGCTCGTCGAAGGTGCGGCCGTCCAGGAAAGTGCCGCGGTAGTACACGCTGGTGAGGTTGGCGCGGCTGGGCCGGGCCTCGCCGGTGCCGGGCTGGAGGATCTTATAGCGCAGGCCGGAGGGCGTCGTGTCCATCGGGCCGAACTTCTCCTGCACAAACACGAGCTGCTCGGAGGTCCAGACCTCGTCGGTGGCGGCCGGTGGCGGTTTGGGGGCGCTGACCTGTGCCTTGGGTTCGGTGGTGGGCTCGGACTTCGCACAGCCACCGGCCACACCGGCCGCGACAGCGGCGCCAAGCCACAACAGGGGAAGGAGGGTGCGTTTCATTTCTTCAGTCCTGTCTTGGGCGCTGAGGTGGCGTTGAAGGGCTCTACGGAGAGCAGTTCCACCTCGAAAACCAGTGAAGTTGTTCGTGGGATACTAGGCGGCTGGCCGCGGGCCCCGTATGCGAGATCGTAGGGCACGAGCAGAATGCGCTTCTCGCCCACCCGCATCATAGAAACGCCCTCCTCCCAGCCCTCGATGATCTCGCTGCGGCCCAAGCGGAAGACGAACGGCTTGGCCGGATTGAGCGCCTGGTCAAACACGCGCCCGTCGAAAAACATGCCCTTGTATAGGACCTTCACTACCTGGCCGGATTTGGGGCTCTCGCCCTTGCCCTCGCGCTCCACCACGTAGCGCAAACCGGTGGTGGTCACCTTCGCCTGCGGCCATTTTTTGTCGATCTGCTCCATCTCGTCCCAGTTGAAGCCCGAACGGGCTGATACGGGGCCGACCAGCCCAAGCAGTGCGATTGCCGCTACGAGGATTCCCTTCGAACTGAATAGCATGGCCGGAGCATGCGGCCGGCCGGGCACTCGGCAAGCTCGGGATAGGCAACGCTCATGCCATTGGACTCCTTGCCCCACCGCGCCTATCTTCGGCCCCTTCCGCGGCGCCCCTCCTCCACCGCCCACCCCAGAAACCACAACCGTCAGGGAAAAAGGAACGCATATGATCCTCAAAGCCCTCTGCGAGTACCTCGACCGCGAACGTATCCGCTACACTATCATATCACACTCCCCCGCCTTCACCGCCCAGGAGATCGCCGCCGCCAGCCATGTCTCCGGTCGCGAACTGGCCAAAACGGTGATTCTGCTCCTCGATGGGGAACTGGCGATGGCCGTGCTGCCCGCCAGCTTCCGCGTCGATCTCGAAATGCTCGGAGAGCTCACCGGAGCCGACCGGGTGGAACTGGCAGCCGAGGCCGATTTTCGAGCCCGCTTCCCGGGCTGCGAAACCGGTGCCATGCCTCCCTTCGGCAACCTCTTCGACCTGCCGGTGCATGTGGCCGACGAACTGGCCGACGACGAGTTCATCGCCTTCAACGCCGGCTCACACACCGAGCTCATCCAGATGCGCTACCGCGATTTCGAGCGCCTCGTGCAACCCCGAGTCCTGGGCTTCGCCCACGCCGCTCGCTGAACAGCCCCAGGGTGCCGGCTGCTCCGCTGTCCGGCCCCCTGCCTCGTTCGGTCCCCAGCGTCGTTCGGTCCCCTCCATCACCCTCCACCCGGCCCCTCTGGCCCAGCGCCCCGGTAGCCCAGACTGAAGTCACCTCGATGTAACGTGCGCAGATTGCAGGAACCAACGCCGCGGGCTGATTGTCCGCGGCGTTTTATGTCCAGCATCCTTATCATCGAAGACGACCTCGACCTCGCCGAACTCATGGCGATCACTCTGCGTACCGCCGGCCACGATACTCGCCACGCCCCGGACGGGCGCTCCGCCCTCGATGCTCTCGCGCTCAAGCGCCCCGACATCGTCCTGCTCGATGTGATGCTGCCCGACATCGTCGGTTTCAGCCTCTGCGAGAGTCTCCGCGCTATAAGCGCCACCGTTGATCTGCCGATTCTGGTGGTGAGCGCGTGCGACGAGTACGAAGGCGGCCCGCTCGCCCGCGCCTCCGGGGCCGATGGGTATCTGCCCAAGCCCTTCAGCCCTCGCCAACTGCTGGCACGCACCAAGGCTGTGCTCACCCGACGCAGATCCCGCGCCGCCTAGCAGCCTGTCGGACTTCGGCCTCCAGTCGCAATAAGCGCGAATTGAAGCCTCGTATTCTCAATTCGTTGCCGGAAAACCGCGCCGGAAATTCGTAGACGTTCCCATAAACGCTTTGGGCGATCAAAGTCCGACAGGCTGCTAGCCCGCTGGGCCCTCTCTGATGCAGCCGAGCGCGAGGGGGCCAGCGTACGCACGGACGCGAGCTAGGGCGCCTGTTGTGAGTGCAGCCGCGCTCGAGGGAGCCAGTGGTACAGCGTTCAGCTTGCGTATTGGCGAGGCATTCCCGGTTGTGAGTGCAGCGGCGCCCGAGGGAGCCAGTGGTAGGCTGTAAGCGGCGAGTAGGAAGTGAGTTCTGCACTGTCATAGAGGCGCCAACTCGGCCGGCTTGGCGAAGGCGCTCGAGAGCGGCGCCTTGAGCAGCCAGCCCAGACCACTGGAGGGCGGGGCAGGCGAGCTTCAGCAGGCGCCCTCGGCGCCGGGGTCATGCCCCTCGTCGCTAGGGATCTTGCCTCTCGTCGCCAGCGCTTCGCCGCTCGTCACCCCACCCGACCGGCCAACCGGCGAATACCGCCGCCCATTGGCTCGCCTTTTGACACCGCCTGCCCGCCCGCCATTCTCGCCGCCGCATGGCCGCCGTACCCATTGTCCAAATCCGCGAGCTCACAAAGATCTTCAAACAGGGGGAGATCGACGTCACTGCGCTCGACCGCATCAACCTCGACATCGCCTCGGGCGAATTCCTCGCCCTCATGGGCCCTTCCGGCTCGGGCAAATCCACCCTGCTGCACCTCATCGCCGGCATCGACCGGCCCACCCGCGGCGACTGCATCGTACAGGGACGCAACATCGCCGCGCTCGACGAATCCGCCCTGGCCGACTGGCGTAACCAGAACGTGGGCTTCGTTTTTCAGACCTTCAACCTCATCCCCGTTCTCTCAGCCTTCGAGAACGTGGAGCTTCCGCTCCTGCTCACCCGGCTGGGCAGCAAGGAGCGTCGCCGCCTGGTCACCACAGCGCTGGATATGGTCGGTCTCGCCGACCGGATGAAACACCTGCCCAAGCAGCTCTCCGGCGGCCAGGAGCAACGCGTCGCCATCGCCCGCGCCCTCGTCACCGATCCCCAACTCGTCGTAGCCGATGAACCCACCGGCAACCTCGACTCCCACTCGGCCGCCGAGGTGCTGGACATTCTCCGCACCCTCAGCCGCGAGGCCGGCAAGACTGTAATCATGGTCACCCACGACCCGAAGGCCGCCGCCTACGGCACCCGCAGCATCCATCTCGAGAAGGGGGAGCTGGTGGCGTGAGCACAAAGTCAGAACGCAGAGTGATGAATGCGGAACGGGAATCCACAAACCATCCCGCCCACCGCATTCCGCGCCTTCTCCATTCTTCATTCTGCACTCTGCCTTCCCCCGTCTGCCCTAGGTCCGCCGCGCCATGACCATCTCCGGCTTCATCATCAAAAACGCCTTCCGCAACAAGCGCCGCGCCGCGCTCTGCGTGCTGAGCGTAGCCGCCTCGCTCTTCCTGCTCGTTGCGCTCCTGGTCGTGCTCAACGAGTTCACCAATCCCGCCGAGGACGCCGGCTCCTCGTTGCGCATCGCAGTGCGCAACAAAGTATCCATCGCCAGCCCCCTGCCCGTGCGCCAGCGCCCGACCATCGCCAAGATTCCCGGCGTAGAGGCCATCACCGCCCTTTCCTATTTCGGCGGCAACTACAAGGGCGAGGAAAGCACCTACTTCGCCCAGTTCGGCATCGAGCCGGAGCAACTCCAGGCCGTTTTCGGCGAGGCGAAAATGCCCCCCGAGCAGCTCGCCGCCTGGATAGCCAACCGCACCTCCTGTATCATCGGCTCCGACACCGCCAAGCGCTACAACGTGAAGATCGGCGACAAGTTCCCGCTCATCGGCCAGATCTTCCCGGTCAACCTCGACCTCACCGTAGCCGGCATCTACAGAGGCACTACCGACGACCGCAACGTCTTCTTCCACCAGAAGTATCTCGACGAGCTTCTCGGCGACCCCGGCACCGTAGGCATGTGGTGGATCAAGGCCCGCTCGCCCGAGGAGGTCCCGGCCGTCATCGATCGCGTAAATGCCGCCTTCGCCAACACCTCCGCCGAGGTGCTCGCCGAGACCGAACGCGCCTTCCAAATGAGTTTCATCTCGATGTGGGCCAACATCAAGGTGCTCATTTCCTCGATCTGCTCGGTCGTCGTATTCGCTCTCGTGCTCGTCTCCGCCAGCACGATGAGCATGGCCATCCGCGAACGCCTCCGGGAACTCTCCGTGCTCAAGGCGCTGGGCTTCCGTCGCCACGAAATCACCGCCTTCATCCTCGCCGAAAGTTTCGGCCTATCCGCGGTAGGGTTCCTGCTGGGCGCCGGCGGGGCGTGGGTGCTGTTCAGCTCGATCGACGCTCCCACGCTCACCGGCGGCATGTTCCCGTTGCTCGAAGTCACCCCTCGCATCCTCGGCACCGCCGCCTTGGTGGCTGCCGCGCTAGGCATCGTCTCCAGCCTGGCTCCCGCCATCTCCGTGGCCCGCCTCAGCGTGGTCGAAGGACTCAAGACCCTGGACTAAGCCGAAACCATGCAATCGTACCGCTTTGCGCTCTGGAAGTGCACGAACTTGTCCGCCGCAGGAGCGTGCTTGCACGCGATCTGCGCTCTGAATCGCGTGCAAGCACGCTCCTACGCTCCTAGGAAACAGCGTCCTGTTTCTTCCCGTCCGGGGCGAAACCCGTTTTGCGGTGGGGGCTGAATGGTTACGGCTAAGCCGCGCCCCACCGCCACCGATCGCCGTTCACCAAATTCCGCTCCCTTCCGGGCTACCCGCAACTCACCACTCAATACCCGCTACTCGCTCCCCGCTGTCCGCTACTCACTCCTCGCCACTCCTCCGCCCGTGTTCCACCTCTTCAAATACCACTACCGCTCCGTCGTCGTGCGCTGGCGCTCCACCATCGCCACCGTGCTCGGCCTCGCGCTGGTCATCGCCGTCTTCGTGCTGATCCAGTCGCTGGCCGTCGGGATCGAGAAGTCCAGCGGCAACACCGGCGATCCCCGCAATCTGCTCATCACCCGCCAGGGCTCGCTCGCGGAAACCACCAGCGTCGTCACCCGCGAACAGTTCAACATCATCCGCTACCTGCCCGGAATCGAGCGCGACGCCGCCGGCACCCCGATCACCTCCGCCGACGTCCTCGTAATCATCAACCTCCCGCGCCGCGACGGCTCCGGCAACGCCAACGTCATGCTCCGCGGTGTCGCCCCCGCCGGCCGTGCGCTGCGCCCCCAAGTATCCTTGATCAATGGACGCTGGTTCGAACCCGGCCGCCGCGAGGTCGTAGCCAGTCGCCGCCTCTCCGAACGTTTCGCCAACCTGCAGATCGGCGGCAAGTTCAAGACCGGAGGCGTCGAGCTCACCGTCGTAGGCATCTTCGACGCCCAGCGCAGCGCCTTCGACTCCGAGCTCTGGCTCGACACCGACGAGGCCCGCAGCGCCTTCGATCGCCCCGACTACTCCAGCCTGCTCGTGCGCCCGGCAAACGACGCCGCCCTCGCCCAGATCAAAACCTCCCTCGAAGCCGACCGGCGCCTCAAAATGAAAGTGGTCCGCGAAGTAGACTACTACAAGGAGCAGACGCGCACCGCCGGCCCCATCAAGTGGCTGGGCAACGGCCTCGCCATCGTCATGTCGTTTGGAGCGCTCTTCGCGGCGATGAACACCCTCTACGCGAGCGTAGGCTCCCGTACCCGGGAAATCGGCACGCTGCGCGTGCTCGGTTTCCGCCGTCGCAGCATCCTGCTCGGCTTCCTTCTCGAAGGGGCGCTCATCTCCGGTTTCGGCGGGCTGCTGGGGTGCACCATCGCCTACTTCGGCTGGAACGGCTACAGCACCGGCACGCTCGGCTGGGAGACGTTCACGGAGGTTGTGTTCGACTTCCAGATTACCCCCGCCTTGGCCGCAAAGGGTATCGTTTTCGCCACCGCAGTGGGCCTGATCGGCAGCTTTCTGCCCGCCCTGCGCGCCGCCCGCCTGCCGGTGATCGCCGCCCTCAGATCCGCCTGAAATCCGCCCTGCTGGTGCCCAAGGTCGGATCCATCTACTCGCTACACGCTACGCACTCCTCGCTACTCCCTCCGTGAAACCCTCGCATCTCTCCCAACTCCAGATCGATCCTACGATGAAGCGCCGCCCCGGTGGCTCGGTGAAGGCGATCTTCGTGGGCGTAGCCCTCGCCGTAGGCGTAGCCGCCTATTTCGCCTGGCCCAAGGCCGGCGGCGAACGCCGCATCCTAGGAGCGTCCAAGGGCTCCACTCCAGCCCCGGCCACCGCCACCCCGGAGCCCGCGCAACCCGCAATCCGCACTCCGCACTCCGCAATCTCCGCCATCACTGCTCACGGTTTCTGGTTACATCATCAACCGCGAGCGCATCGAGATCAGTCCGCGTTTCCAAGGCGTGGTCGAGTGGATCGGAGTGAAGAAGGGCGATGCCGTGGAAAAGGGCCAGATCGTCGTGCGCCTGGAAAACGCCGAGCAACGCGCCAACGTCGCCCAGACCGAAGGCCGCCTGGCCACCGCCCAGGTAGGCCTTGAGAAGGCCGAACTCGCCTACCGGCGCGTCCATAATCTCTACGAGCGCAAGGTGGTGGCCGACGATGTAGACGACGAGGCCCGGCTCTCCGTGGCCGCCGCTCGCGCCACCATCCGCGAGATACAAGGCCAGCTCGATCTGGTCCACACCTACCTCGACTGGACGGTTATCCGGTCTCCGATTTCCGGCGTCGTATTGGAGAAGCTTGCCGAGCCCGGCGAACTCGTCACTCCGCAGAGCTTCGGCGGTGCCCGAGGGCCCAGCACAGCCGTGCTCGCCGTGGCCGATCCGCGCGACCTCCAGGTGGAGCTCGACGTGAACGAGACCGATCTCGCCAAGATCGCCCTGGGGGCCAAATGCCGGGTGATCCCAGAAGCCTATCCTACCAAGACCTACGACGGCCTCGTCGCCGAGATTTCCCCCGAGGCCAACCGCCAGAAGGGCACGCTCCAGATCAAGGTGGGTATCAAGGAGCCGGATCGCTACCTCACGCCCGAGCTCACCGCGAAGGTCGAGTTCCTGCCCTGAGCAGACTAGCGCGCCGGGATAGAACCGGTCGCCCCCCCTCGTCGAACCGTGCAGGCGATTTTCCCGCACACGGCTCTCCGAATGCCATTCATCGGATCGGTTTCGGCGCTGTCCTGCTGTCTTCCATGCGGCTTGGAGTGGCCGGCTCCACACTCCATAGCTCTCGTGGAGCTACTGGTTGGTGTAGTGCTCGTACTGCGCGAGCGTTCGCCCGTGCTTGCGCCACAGCCAGCGTCGCAGCGTCCCCCGCACATAGCGATGCAGTCCGCCTAACTTCGCTGTGCTGTTGCCGTAGTGGAATGCTCGCGCCCAGCCTTGCGTCACCCGATTGAGGTGGGCGACGACTTCGCCGGTGGGTTGGTTGCGGATGCGCACATTGAGCAGGTCGCGCACTATTCCCCGCAGCTTGCCACAGCTCTTGGCGCTGGGCTCGACGTGCGGGTAGTACCTTCCTTTCCGGCTGAGCCGTCGGCTCACGATGAAGCCCAGGAACGCAAATCCCTCTTGGCGACACCACCAAGCGCCTCTTTCCAGATGTAGACGCGCAGCACCGGCGACGGGCACTAGGTCTTGCTTTCCAATTCGGCGGCCAAGGCCGCAAGCCAACGGGCTCGCACCGCAGCATCCTCTTTGAGCGACTTGACCTCGAACCCGTCCACTCCGGGCACACCGTCATTGTTGATCACCGCCTCCGGTGCATCCGCCAGCACATCCTCACGCAGCAGTTCTCCATACAGGCTATAGAACCGCCAACTCGGCTGCGCCTTTGCTTTCCGATACAGCGCCCGTTGCAGGTTGCGAACCTTTAGCAACGTTCGTATCCAGAGTTCATCACCCTGGCCATCGCCTTGGGTTTGAGGTCCTTTGCTGCGCTGGTGCGCGTTGGACAAGTGCCCGCCCTTCGCTCCCCGCGGGTTATGCTGTCCCGCACCTCAACGCTACTATGGCAGTATCCGACTCCTGTCCACGCCCGCGCGGCCTTGACGAAGTCGGCCTTGCACCGGCAGTGGCGGCCGCTCCCATCGCGGCCGCACTAGCAGCCTGTCGGACTTCGGATTTTGTTCAAAATAGTTGCATATTTTGTTGACAGGCAACGTGATGCTGTATTTTCATAGGCCATGGCCGCCCG
>CAJCBL010000353.1 GCA_903960515.1 uncultured Verrucomicrobiota bacterium | reverse complement strand
TCCGGCCCCTCGAAGTAGTCATGATTGCCAGCGAGAACGAGTACGGCCTCGCCCTCGAACTTGCCGAGGATTTTCACGCTCCGATCGATCTGGGTTTTGGTGACGGAGGTTTTATCGAACAGGTCGCCGGCGACCACGATGAAGTGAGCAGCGCGCTCGTTGGCGGTGGCGACCAGACGCTCGAGCGAAGCAAAGCGCTCGTCGATCAGGCGCTCTCGAGCAAGCGATGGATATTTGCCGAAGGAAAGGCCGAGGTGATTATCGGCGGTATGTAGGATGCGAAGGCTCATGAAAAGGTGTCTGGTAAACAACCGCTGGTAGCTTCAACGGGCTCCGGCAGGCGGTCTATTGTTAGCTTATTTGGGAATACTCGATGCTCGCCGGCGAACGAGGCACCGCCGAGGAGAAGTGGGTGAAAAAGCGTGGATAATTTGCGGAAACCGGTATGAAATGTAGGAAATTGCACGAGCTACACTCTGAATTATTGCGGGGCGCGCCTCAGTGGGATCGAGGCAAGCGCAATCCATTGCATTCGGACAGAGCCCGGACTCCGGTGTGCAAGGAGCGTGCGTGTACGCGATCCGCGCTGACCGATGTAGGAGCGTGCTTGCCCGCGATTTGCGGTGTGCGAGGTAGACGCGTGTTCGCATGCGATCTGCGGTGCGCGAGCAATTGGACACAGAGGCCACAGAAATAGGGCAGAGAGCCTAAGGGAGATGGCAGACGAATGGGTGATGGGCGATGGGTGATGTACAATGGGGCGGGGGACGATGGGTGATGGGGCGGGGGACGATGGGTGATGGGGCGGGGTACGAAGCGGAAGGCTGAACGCTCGCTACGAATAGGGGAACCGGAGGGGGCTGGGTTCCGATGGGGAGTGGTCGACACTATTCGCTGAGCCATTTCTCGTTGTTTTCCTTCCGCCTATCCTCCTGTGTGCCAGTTTAAACTGGCGTTTCTACCTATGCGGTTGTTTGCTCATAGCGATAGTTCGCTGGCGACCTGAGTGCGATCAATGTGGCGAAGAATGCCATAGAATTCCTCGATAGTTTTTTCCATTTTGAGGTTCGTGAATGCAAGTTTGTGGCTCATCTTGGTTAGCTCAATATTGAGCTCGATTCCTTCGTCCAACTGGTCCTTCATTTGCCCCACTACGGAGGTCATCGCGCGCATTGCTGAGGGTGACAATGATCCCCTGAACGCCTGGCTTCTAGTATTCGTAGTTGCGATCTTCTTGCCGGCTGTCCTCTTGCGGTCTGTCTTCTTGGGTGCTGTTGTCATGGTGGCTGTTGTCGTGGTTGGCATTAGATCAATATGGTTTGAGGCGGACCCCGCCGGGATCTTTACCGGCAACTGGGGTATTATGCGGTTTTGGGTCAATTCATGGGATATGCGATTCAGGCCGCAGGTGGCGGCAGAGATCCTGCCGGCGACTGGGCGTTATCTATTGCTCGGTGATTAGTCACTGGATTTGCTTCCTCGCGGATCACTTCGCTCCTACTATCATGGGGTGCGGAACGACGTGTTCCAGATCGCGTTCAAGATGCTGCACCATCGCGTGCAAGCACGCTCCTGCATTGGCGTAGTGTTTATCTCATCTTGAAGGAGACTTGGAATTAGACAGCCGGCCAAAACGGGGTGATGCGCATGAACCTGCACAACTCATCCCGATCATCCTCCAAACAATGTTCATGCTCGTCTTCAATCCACTCGGCTTTCCCCTCGATGGAAAACAACCGCTCGATACTGGTTTTGGAAATCCCGAACTCGGCGCTGATGTCCTCCCCCCAATAGATTTTGTATTTTGTTCCCGTCTGCACGATCCGACCCCGTGGGAACGCATATACATGGCTGGCAATCGCATCCATGATGGTTGCCTTCGAGTATTGCGAAAACTTCGCTTGCCATAGGGTTGTTAGCATGGGCGCAACCACTTTCTCCCATAACTGTGGATGGTTGGATTCTCCAAACTTGTTAAACGGGCGGGGGAAACATTTCCAGACGACACCTCCCTTGGCATCTAGCCCCGGGTAGAGGTACCAAATGCCGATTGAGGCGCTTTCGTTCAAGTTCCCCTTCAATCCCTGATGCGGCTGTTTGCTCATATTGGTTGTTCGCTGGCGACCTGAGTGCGATCAATGTGGCGAAGAACGCCATAGAATTCCTCGATGGTCATCTCCATCTTGAGGTTCGTGAAAGCTAGTTCGTGGCTCATCTTGGTGAGCTTGATATTGAGTTCAATGGCTTCGTCCAACTGGTCTTTCATTCGCCTGACTACGGAGGTCAGCACAATCATTGCGCAGGGTGACAATGATCCTTTAAACGAATGGGTTGGCGCTCTAGTATGCTTAGCGGCGACCTTCTTGCCGGCTGGCTTCGTGGGTGCTGTTGTCTTGGGTGTCATCAGATCAATTTGATTTCTGGTTTATTGATGAGTGCTCCGGGCCGGGATTTGAACCGGCAACCGGGGTATTATGAGGTTTTGGTGCAATTGATGGGGTATGGGATTCGGGCCGTAGGAGGCAACGTACCTGCCGGGGGGGCGTTATCTGTTGCTGGATGCCTTTGTCACTGGATCTTCTACCTCGCGGATTACTTCGCTCCTACACACTAGCGCAGAATTGACCTGTCCCAAGCTGGGGCCTTCGCTTTCCCGTAGGGGCTGGCCTTGCGTTCGGACCGTTTCGACGTGAGCTGCGGCACCATACCACATTGGGTGAAAGAACATGGCAAAGCGAAAACATCGTCGAACTGCCTAGTCACTTGCTAAGTGGCGCCCCCGGAAAACGCTTGTTCATTTCAGATTACTTTCAAGATGATGCCTAGCGCGTGCAAGCACGCTCCAACACGGGCTCGAAACGTCGGAATTGCCGTCCCTAGCAGAGCGTTCTTGCTCCTCTACATATCGCTGGATTAGTGCAGCAGCCTTCTTCAGGAACTTGGTTTCCACAGTCGCGCAGTTCCCGTGAAATGCGGCGTTTATGAGCAATTCCAGTTTCTCATGGAGGTCAAGATGGTCCCGTTCCCCCTCAAGCTTGTCCGCGATCTCCAGCACTTCCTTAACAAGCGTGGCACTATGGGCCCTGTCGCCATCCGGGTTCCGGTGCTCGATTTGATGCGATACGGTTCCCTCGTCGCGATCCACCCTGATGGCTCTGTCATTCCAGATTTCGACACAATAGGGGTCTAGCTTGTTCCTGATCTCCAGGTGCGCTAGCCCATACATGGCCAGATGCTTTCGGATATCCCTGCGCTGTGCCTTAGGATAACAACTGGGCGGAGAGCCCATAGCCTTGGCCTCTTCCGCTGACCAGGCGCATCTAGCCGTTAAAATCTTGACGGTCTTTCGCTCCTTCACCCATAGCCTCACCCGGGCAAGCATTTCAGGGATTGCCGGTCCAAGCTTGAATGGAGGTTGGTGGTCAATAATCTTGAACAGAGTTCCGTCCAGATCCACACCGATCCAATACTTCGGGTTCCACTCAGCAGAGCGATCGGAGGATGAGGGATAGCCCATGGGGTCTTTCGATGAAGGGAATTCACCGGAGGCTGGGCAGGCAATGGCAGGGCAAGAAGTCTTTTCATTCATGGTATGGAGGTATGCGCCGCCCCTCAGTGGTGCGGACGACTATGCGAGGGTTTCATTTTAGCCGTTAGCTTATTGCTGCGCTTTTGTGCGGCCAAGGTCGCCTCGGGGCCCAGCACCAGCTCAATAGCGGCGATCATCTGCATGCTATCCTCATCCCCTGATGCGGCAGCAATGTTGTACCACGCGAGGCCTTCAATCTCGTCTTTGGATATGCCGTCGCCATCGCAATACGCCATCGCGAGCATGCACTGGGCGCCTTCGTCGCCCCGTTCGGCCGCTTTTAGCCACCACTTTACCGCCTTGGAGGGATCCTTCTCAACGCCATCGCCATTATCATACGCCTCCCCGAGGTTGAACTGGGCAGCCGCGTAGCCCTGTTCCGCCGCCATAATCCACCAGTTCACCGCCTCGGCATAGTCCTGTGTGACGCCATCGCCTTGTTCATATGCCACCCCGAGGTTGTACTGGGCGGCCGAGTTGCCCTGCTCGGCCGCCTTGCGCCACCACTTCACCGCCTCGGAGGCGTCCTTTGTGACGCCGTGGCCGTTGGCATACATACACCCGAGGTTGTGCTGGGCAGGCGCATAGCCCTGCTCGGCGGCCTTGCGGCACCAGATCTCCGCCTCGTCGTAGCCCTGCGCGACGCCTCTGCCGTCGGCATACATACACCCGAGGTTGCTCTGGGCAGGCGCATGGCCCCGCTCGGCCGCCTTGCGGTACCAGGTCACCGCCTCGGCGGCGTCCTGCGCTACGCCGTCGCCCTTGGAATACATACCCCCGAGGTTGTACTGGGCGGCCGCGTCGCCCTGTTCAGCCTGGGCACGCAGTTCGTCGCTGTTGGGCTCATAGTCCATGGCGGCTGGGGTTTCGGGCGCCCTTTCCCTGCAGTTCGCGGGAACAGTGAAATACTCGAGCCATCCCTCTTTCCTGAAATGGGCTTCGATGCTTCTGAGGTGGCGCCGGTTGGGCTTAGTGGTTCTCACGACTATGCTTCCGTTGTGCATGCAGAAGATGGCCGCAGGCACATGCCCCGGCAAACAATCAATGTGCACCAAGATGCCATTTATGTTGTCCATATGGAAGGTGATTTGGTTCTAATGGTGGGTTTCATCGGTGGTGTTGCTCTTGTTAAAGAAATACCTGTCTCTGCAATACGATGAGACGATCTTTGGATAATTGGGACCTTATCGTTGGGATTACGCAGGTGACTGGGGGCCTAATCCTAAAAAGAGCAGTTCACAGAAGGAAACGAAGAGAACAAAAAGCGGAAGACGGAACAGACGGTTGAAGTTGAAGGTTTGAGTTGAAGTGGCAGCGGCGTCCCGGCGCTTTCCGACCTACCCGCTACTCGATTCACACTACTTCATTTAGCCGCAAAGAACGCAGAGAACGGATAGCGGAAGAGCAGTTCACAGAAGGAAACGAAGGGAACAAAGAGCGGAAGACGGCTGAGCCCACTAGTCTTACGCCAGAGCGAACACTCAAAGGGTGAGCGGAAGGTGAAACGCGGAGCCAACTAGCTCATTCTTCGTGATCTTCGTTAACTTCTGTAAAACCAACTGCTGCGTTTAATGTGTCAACTTCCGGAGCCGGAGCTGGGCGTCCGCGAGGCCCTGTTCGGCCGCCATGCGGTACCAGATCGCCGCCTCGGTGGCGCTCTGCGCAACGCCGTCGCCGCCGGCATACATATCGCCGAGACGGTACTGGGCTTCTGCATCGCCCCGTACAGCCGCCTTGCGGCACCACTTCACCGCCTCGGCAGGGGGCCTCGCTACGCCGTCGCGCTTGGCATCCACCCGCCCGAGCATGCGGCGGGCGAATGCATACACCTGATCAGCCGCCTTGCGCCACCACTTCGCCGCCTCGGCAAGGTCCTTCGCGACGCCGTCGCCCTCGGCATACATAATCCCGAGTTCCCATTGATATTTCGCGTTGTCTTGTGCAG
>CAJCBL010000352.1 GCA_903960515.1 uncultured Verrucomicrobiota bacterium | reverse complement strand
GGTTCCGAGCGGCCCACACCCGGCACCTCCAGCACATAGCACCCGGCGGCGGTAAGCGCGCTGAAGTCGGCCACGCTCACGGTCTCGTCGGTATCTGTTGGCTCCGTACGCACAGCCGCACCTACCGCGCCCTCCAGCACAACCGCCCCACTGGCGGCGTCGAGCACGCGGAATTGGGAGGCGACGCCAGAGATGGTCGCTCGTTTTACCGCATCGGGCAGGAAGCCCACGGTGTTGACGCGGATCGCTGCGCCCGGCGGGGCTTGAATTTCCTTGGATGCCGTAGTGGGCTGGGCAGGAGCGGGAACTGGGGCGAGCGCAGAGGTTGGAGGAGCGGAGTTCACGGGAGCAGGACTCGCGGAGGGTTCAGCACCCGCCCCGACGCAGAGCGCGAAGGCTAGTCCGGCGAAAGTCATTCGGGAATGGTGCATAGGAAGGAGGGGTGCGGCACGGTGGGCTTCCGAGGTCTATCGGCCAATCTCTCAACCGCTTCGGCACATTCTTCGCCGCCACAATCGGGCTGCGCACCGAGCGCAGAACCGTTGGCCGGTTAATGCGTCGGGATTGCTTGCCGCTCACATGCCCGAGGGGCCCGAGACCACGAACGGCGCCGATGGCACAGCCATCACTACTTCCACTCCGATCAATTGCATCCAATGAACCGTTTCCTCGACCCGGGCCAGCGCCGGCGCCCCGTGTTGCCTGTGCCCGCCGCCGCGCCCAGCCACTCACGACCCGCCGCAAGGCCCACGGGCCGGAGCGTGGCACTACGGCATCTGTTTCGCCCGACCAAGGAGGCCCCGGTGGCAATGCTGCTTCATCCGCCCGCTATAGTCGGCGCCGATTTGTCCGATAGGGAAGTCCCTAAGTCCACCGGCGCCTGTCCCCGATGCTTCCATCCACCCGATTTTCGCTCGTGCTGCTCGGCCTGCTGCTGGTCGGCATGCCGCTACCCGCACGGGCGCAGGATCGTGCGTCGGCCCAGGCACCTTCAGGTGAAATCCCGCTCGTCCTCAAGGACTACCAGTCGTTCTGGGATCTGCCCGACGCCGCACGCCAGCAGCGCTACCGGATCGACTACGAAGCACGTATCCTCTTCTACGACCCAGGCTGGGGTATCCTTTGGCTGGAGAACCAGGGGCTTTCCTTCTTCTGCGCCCCCGGCAAGACGCCCTGGCCGATGCGCACCGGGCAGCGGGTGCGCGTTGAAGGCACAGTGTACCCTCCCCGCGGCTACGAGATCGAAGGCCTGCACTTCACAGCACTCGGCATGGCCCCCCCGCCACCGCCGCTCACCTTCGCCGGCCCGGATGACCTGGAGGCGGTCAGCGAGCACCGGACCCGCGTGCGTGGCTATGTGGAGCACACCACCGAGATGGATGCCGCCCACGTCAAACTGCGCCTGCTCGCCAACGGCTACGCCATCGACGCCATCGTGCTGCTCACCGACGGCGAACCCGTGCCCCTGTTCACCGGCTTGATTGTGGACGCCGTCGGGCTGCTGATCCAAAAGATGGATCCCGCCGGGAAGCCCCAATCCATCGACCTCTGGATCAACGCTCCGGCAGACGTGGAGCAGGTCGGCACTCTGGCGGCCGACCCTCGTTTCCTCAAACCCATCGTCTCCTCAGCCCAACTTCAGTCCCCCCCCTCCTCCGAGTTCGTCCATGTAGCAGGCGTCGTGCGAGGGTCCACTCCCGGACAAAGCATCACACTCTGGGACGACACCGGTGAGATCACCGTGCTCTCCGAGCAGGATGCCCGGTTGCAACCCGGCGACCACATCGAGGCCGTAGGAATTCCCGAGCGCAAGGGCACGGCACTACACCTGCGCTGCGCCCTCTGGCGGATCGAAGGCAATACGGAGGGCAACACCCCCGCTCCCCTGCTCAAACTTCGCCGCGCCGCGCAGGTTCTCGAGCTCAGCCCCGAGGAGGCCGCGCGGCAGCACACCGTGGACCTGTTCGGCGTGGTCACCTGGTCGAGCCCGGCGGCCCCGTACTTCTATGTGCAGGACTCCACTCGCGGAGTATGCGTGCGCAGCCAGGGCCCCTGGCAGCGCGAGCCGCCGGCCATCGGATCGTCCATCCACATCGAAGGCCACACCGGCATGGGGTCCTTCGCCCCGTTGATGGAATTCGGGCACTACGCGCTCATCGGAGGGCTCTCCCTGCCCGACCCCAGGGAAATCAGTTTCGACCAGATGCTCGGCGGCGCGGAGGAGGGCAAACTCATCGCCCTGCTCGGATACCTGCGCAACGTGGAGCCGGCCGGGCAGTGGTCGCGCCTGCACATCACCAGCCCCAACGGTGAATTCACCGCCCTGCTACCAGCCAGCCCCGAGCTCGGCCGGCTCACCGGCTCGGTGTTGCGACTGCAGGGGGTGTGCACCGCCCAGGCCAACGCCCGCCGCCAACTCACCGGCATCGAACTTCTCGTGGCCTCACCCGCCGAGATCACCGTGGCCGAGCCTGCCCCCGCCGACCCCTTCGCCGTGCCCGCCGTCAGCCTGGCCGGCCTGCGGCTGTTCGGCCCGGCGCAAACCCCCTACCGGCGTATCCGCACCTCCGGGCGGGTCAACTACCACTCCCCTGGCCGCCTGCTGGTCATCGAGGATGGCGACGTGGGACTGGAGGTGCGCGCCCGCGACCCGCAAGTACTGGAGCCCGGCGCCACGGTAGAAGTGGTAGGTTTCCCGGGACGCGAAGGCAGCCGCTTGGTGCTGCGCGAGGCCGTGTTCCGGCTCCTGCCCTCCGTACCCGGTTCGGGGCCACGTCCACCCCGCCCCGTGCCTGCCGAGCTTCGCCCCGAGATGCACAACCGCTTGGCATGCACCGAGGGCCAGTTGCTGGGCCAGGTGCGCCTGGGCGACCAGCACCAACTCACCCTGCAGACGGGCGCCGGCAGCTTCACCGTGCTGGTCCCGGGCACCGTGGCACTGCCCTCACTGCCCGCAGGCAGCGAGTTGCGCTGCACCGGCGTGTACCAGATCATCTCCGACGAGTATGGGCAGCCACGCACCTTCCAACTGCTGGCCCGCACCGACTCGGATCTGCTCGTGGTACACACACCCGCTTGGCTCAACCGCGGCCGGGCCCTCGTTCTCGCCCTGCTGCTCGCCTTGGGCGCAGGCATCGCCGTCGCATGGAGCCTGCTGTTGCGCCGCCAAGTGCGCTCCCAAACCGAGCAGATCCGCCGACAACTCGACCAGCAGACCGCCCTCGAGCGCGAACTACAGAAGGCCGCCAAGCTCGAGTCGCTGGGCCTGCTGGCCGGCGGCATCGCCCACGATTTCAACAACCTGCTCACCGTAATCCTGGGCAACATCACCCTAGCCCGCCTCGACGAGCAGGTGGAGGCCACCGCAGGCGACTGCCTGGGCGACGCCCAACGCGGCGCCGAACGCGCCCGCGATCTCACCCAGCAACTGCTCACCTTCGCCAAGGGTGGCGACCCCCTGCGCACCTCCGTCTCCTTGAGCGAGATCGTGCGCGAGGCCACCGAGTTCGTCCTGCGCGGTTCCAAGGTGGCCTGCCACTTCGACCTGGGCACGGACCTGCCGGCCGCCGAGGTGGACCGCGGCCAGATCGGCCAAGTCGTGCACAACCTCGTGCTCAATGCCGTGCAAGCCATGCCCGAAGGCGGCACGATGCTCATCACCCTGCACAAGGTCGACGTCACCACCGCTTCCCCACTGCCCCTCACCACCGGCACCTACCTCATGCTCACCGTGGCCGACACCGGCACCGGGATGAGCCCCGAGGTCCTCGCCCGCATCTTCGACCCCTACTTCACCACCAAGAAGGCCGGCAACGGCCTGGGCCTGGCCACCGTGTATTCGATCGTCCGTCGCCACAACGGCCACATCGAAGCGCAGTCTGCACGCGACCGCGGCACCACTTTCCACCTCTGGCTGCCCGCCGGCACCGCAGCCGCCGCGGCCCCCGTAGTGCCGCCCCCCCACGCCCTGCCCTCCTCACTCTCAGGCCGGCGCATCCTCGTCATGGACGACGAGGCCGATATCCGCCGTCTGGTCACCTCCTTGCTCCACCGCATGGGGATGGAGGTGGTAGCCACCGCCGACGGCGGCGAAGCCGTAGAGGCCTACCGCGCCGCGCTCGCCTGCGCCCGCCCCTTCGATCTCGCCATCATGGACCTCACCGTCCCCGGAGGCATGGGCGGCAAGGACGCCATGGATGCCCTCATCACCCTGGATCCCGACGTGCGCGCGATCGTATCCAGCGGGTACTCCTCCGACCCAGTGATGGCCGATTTCCGCGCCTTCGGTTTCCGCGGCATGGTGCGCAAACCCTACGACATCGAGGAACTCGCCGCCTGCATCGCCCACATCCTCGGCGATGCCAGCGCTGCGCATGGGGCGCCGCCCTGAGCCCAACACTCCCAGCGCGCTTGGCGTTCGCACCCTTGGCTGCCGGCGGGGTGCACCCACTCCGTCCGCTTGGCCGCCGGGCCTCCGTGCAGGCGTTCGCACCACGCCGCTTAGCGCGACAAGTTTCCGGTTACGAGCGGGCGCCCCTCCGCGACAATCCGGTTGCCCCGTAACCGGCAAACTTCGACGCTTCCTCCCAGCAGTGAAAACCAACTCCGCCCTCCACCCGGTCGACAAGGCGCTGGCCGGCTACGAAGCCCTCATCCGCGAAGCGGAAGGCCATCGCCCCCTGCCCTTCCCCACCGAGAAGACCCTCGCCGCCCAGTGGGCCGTGAGCCAGGCGGCCGTGAACCGCGCCGCCTTGCGCCTGATCGCCGCCGGCCGCCTGCGCCGCGACGGCTACAAGCTGCTGCCCGTCGCCAGCACCTCGATATCGCTGGTGGGTGCCCGCCTCGCCGTGCTCGCCCACCGCGCCACCCGCTTCCCCGGCATCCCCGAGGAGGCGGCCCGCCGGGGCGTGCGCGCGGAGGAGTTCTTCTTCATCGGCCGCGACACCATGCGCAATGCCCTCCAAAAAGTCCTGCAGCACCGCTTCGACGCCGTGGTCATGCGCATCACCGACAGCGGTTGGGAATGGGACAACGAGGCCGCCGAGTTCGACCGCTTGCGTATCCCCTACGTGGTGGGCGAGGAGTGCATGCCCGGCCACAACCTCGCCGCCGAGGACCTCCGCGGTGCCGCCTCCCAACTGGTGACCCACCTCAGCGCCCAGGGCCATCGCCACATCGCATGCCTGTGCTCGCTGCGCCGCCTCCTGCGCTCGGCCGCCGTGCGCCAGGGCTACGAGGAGGCGTGCCTGCGCCAGGGCCTCACCTCCGCCGCGCGCAACGTGTACGAGTGCGCCGCCCACACCTCCGAGGCCATCGGCAACGAGTTCCAGCGCCTGCGTCGCGAGCAACCCGCTACCACCGCCGTTGTCCTCTTCGACACCGAGCTGCTCAAGGGCTTCCTCGCGGCCGTGCGCAAGGACAAGCTGCGCCTGCCTCGGGACCTCTCCGTGGTGGTGGTGGGCGACTCCGTGGACGCCCGCACCGCCCAGCCGCCGGTAACCTGCGTGGCCTTCGACGCCCGTTGCACCGCCCACCTCGCTCTCGACCTCGCCTGTCAGCAGATGCTGGAGGTGCGCCGCTCAGGCCGCCTGCCCGCCCGCCAACGCCTGCGACTGGAGGGCACCCTGCGCCCCCGCGGCTCGGTGCGCCTCCTGGAGACACCTGCCGCCGCCGTGGCCGCCCACGCCGAACGCGGCGCCAACCGCCTGGCCCGCGCCTGGCCCCACGCCGTGGAGCAGCGCCTGCGCGAGGCCGCCGAAACTTGGCAACGGCCCCACCTCCTTGCCGACACCTCCCCCGCCGGCCCCTTCCGGCCACTCGACCTCACCGGAGTGGCCAACCGGGCCCTGCGCCGCCCCCACGGCTGGCTGGGCCACCTGCCCCTGCTGCACTTGGGCAGCGGGCTGCTGCGCATTCACGGCGTGGATTTCGACCTGATCGACGAGCGCGCCAACCGCGGCCGCAGCGTGCTGGTGCTGCGCTCCAGCCGTTTCCCCTCCACCTCGCGCCGCTCACTGCCCGAGGAGGTCGTGCTGCCCGTGGGCTGCCGGGTGCGCGCCGTCTATTTCCTGCACGGCTGCGGCTACGCCGGCGAGCGGGTGCCCTTCGCCTGGTATGAGTTCCACCAGGAGGGACGCCCCGCCGCCTCGCTGCCCCTGGTCGCCCTCGGAGTAGGCCCTGCGCACAGCCCCGACACCCCACCGGCCAACATCCAGGACTGGTGGCCCGAGTTCCCTCAGTTCAACGCCGACGGCGTGCGGCATGTGGCCGTTACCGAGCACGGCGACCCCTTCGCCTACGAACGCTATCTCTACTCGCTGGAGTGGGTGAACCCGGCGCCTCAGGTGGCGCTCACCGAAATCCGTATACGCTCCAACCCCGTGGTGCCCACAACCCTGGGCCTGCTCGCCGTTACCCTTCTGCTGGAGGAGTGAGGATACAGCCGGGAATCGAGTAGACAGCACAGCCGCACCAGCGGGTGACCGACTGCGTGCCGGCTTCGATTCTCACCCTCGCTCGTATCCGTTCCTCAGGCCCGCCGGTCACGCTGCGCCCCCCCACCACACACACCGCTGGTGGGCAGGGCGGTTTCCAGCAACGCTGAAGGCGGATATGCCGCCCCCTCAGGTCGGGGGAGCCGGTTGCGGCAATACAAGCGGGAGGCGGCAATGAATCCAAGCACCGGAACCCGGGGACCGAAGCGTGCCCGTCGCCGAGCGAAGAAGCGACAAGCGGTCGCCCTATGGCAAAACGGAGAATGCAGAGCTTCGAGATCGAAGGATTTGGATCCGCATCAGCCTTCTGAAGTCAGCGTTCGCGGGCCGCGCAGGGCCGGCGCCCCGCCCACGTTCCGCGCAGGCGCCACCCGGCCCTACCGAAGGCGCCATCCTCGCCGCAGGGCCACGCCCCTCGGCGATGCCGATGGCGCCAACGCCGGCGAAGTGAACCGGCCCAGAACTCTCGCCGGTTGAGCTGCCGGGGGCGACAATCCCCGCTCTCCCAATCGGCCCCGGCGACCAATTTGCTGCTTCCGTCGCCGCGCTGTGTTTGTTCCGATCCCCGTCGATGGATATCAGCCACGTCATCCTCTCGTTTTCCGTGATCTCGTTGCTGCTGCACCTGCTCAACTCGCGGGTGCTGATGCCGGCCGTGACCATCGTGAACCGCTGGGTGCGATGGATACTCTTCTCGCTGGGCATGGCCTACCTGGCCAACGAGCTCAAGTGGTCCGACCGTCCATTCTGGGCGGTGGCAGTCCTGGCATTTCTGGGATGGTTTCTCGTCGAGTCGATCTACCACTGGCTGGCGATTCGCGCTCTCAGTCTGAGCCCGCTGCCGCTGTTCCCCCGCTTCGTGGCCAACAACAGCGGGGAGGAGTGGCCCACTCAGCGCCGGCTCTTCGCCATCCGCGACTGGCTGCGCCGCGAGAAATTCCACCTCGCCCAGTCCCTGAAGGCCGAGATCGCCCCCGGGGTGTTTCTGCGGCTCTCTGTGTATCAGGACGCCGCCGACATTATCCGCCTTCAGGTCGCCTTCATCCCTCAGCCCAGCGGGGCTTTCGCCCTGTGCTACACCCTGGCCTCCCGCACCTCCGACGATGTGCGCTACATCTCCGACAACCTCCACCTGCCCTTCGGCGGCTTCTATCCCGAGAACTGGCGCATCGAGCGCCGCCCGTGGTCGCGAGGGCTGCCCAGCCTGGTGGCCCGGCATCGCTTCCGCCTCGAGCGCGCCGGCGAGGTGGCGCAACCCTGGACCAACGAACCGCTCGACGACCTCAACCGCCAGCAGGGCCAGTTGGAGAAGGTGAATACCGAGCTGGGTTTCCTCCACAGCCACCAGGACCGCGAGGAGTTTGGCAAAATTTCCAAGGAAGGCTGCTACCGGGTGTGGAAGGAAATCTGGATGCTCAACTACCTCGGTATCCCCGTGGAATACTGAGCAGGTGCACCGACGAGCGCCGCTTGCCTGCCGCCTGTGGTCGCCGAAGCCCGATCCGGGCGGGTTACCCGGCGAGGCTAGGCTGTAGGCGCGAGCGGCGCAGCTCGCTGTGACGCTTGGCTTTGGCTCCGGCCGTGGGCCCATGGCTGTAGGCCCACGGCGGTTCGCAGTGTCCCCAGGGCGGAATACTTCTCCTCCACTTACCCCTGGGCTCGCCGCCCAGAGAATGGTGACGCGCCCCCCGTATCTCGTTTGCGAGGTGGTTCTGGCCGGGGGGCGCAGGCGCCCTCGCTCAAGCCTTCCGCATTCGTCCTTCTTCCTTCTGCCCTCCAGCAGCCGCCTCCCTTCTTCTACCTCGCCCACCGCTGCCATTGCTTTTGACCGACACCGGCGCGGTGCCTTTGCTGGATGCACCGCGTGTTCGCAACCCACCCACCCACCATGCCCGCAGCTCCCGCCCTCATTTACACCAAGACCGACGAAGCGCCGGCCCTGGCCACCTACTCTCTGCTGCCCATCGTCCAGGGCTTCGCCAAGCAGGCAGGCATCGCCGTGGAGACTCGCGACATCTCGCTGGCCGGCCGTATCCTCGCCGCCTTCCCCGAGTGCCTCACCCCCGAGCAGCGCGTCCCCGACGCACTCACCGAGCTGGGAGCCCTTACGCTCAAGCCCGAGGCCAACATCATCAAGCTGCCCAACATCAGCGCCTCCGTCCCCCAGCTGAAGGAAGCCATCGCCGAGCTCCAGTCCCACGGCTGCAAGCTGCCCGACTTCCCCGAGTCACCAAAAACCGAAGCCGAAAAGGACGCCAAGGCCCGCTACGCCAAGGTCATGGGCAGCGCCGTCAACCCCGTGCTTCGCGAAGGCAACTCCGACCGCCGCGCCCCGAAGGCCGTGAAGGACTACGCCCGTAAACACCCGCACTCGATGGGTGCTTGGTCGCCCGCCTCAAAGACCCGGGTGGCCACAATGGGCGCCAACGATTTCTTCTCCAACGAGAAATCCGTCACCGTGCCCGCGGCAACCACCGTGCGCATCGAACATGTGGGCACCGACGGCAATGTCACCGTACTCAAGGACAAGACTCCCTTGAAGGCCGGCGAGGTGTTCGACGCCACTGTGCTCAACAAGCGCGCACTCCTCGCCTTCCTTGAGACCCAGATCGCGCAGGCGAAGGCCGAAGGACTGCTCTTCTCCGTGCACCTGAAGGCCACCATGATGAAGGTCTCCGACCCCATCGTCTTCGGACACGTTGTCCGCGTCTTCTTCAAGGACCTGCTGGCCAGCCACGCCGCCACCTTCGAGCGCCTCGGTATCGACCTCAACAACGGCTTCGGCGACCTCGTCGCCAAAATCCAGGCGCTGCCCGCCGCCGAGAAGGCCGCCATCGAAGCCGATATCCGCTCCGCCTTCGCCGCCGGACCCGCCGTGGCCATGGTCAACTCCGACCAGGGCATCACCAATCTCCACGTACCCAGCGACGTCATCGTCGATGCCTCCATGCCCGCGATGATCCGCTCCTCGGGCAAGATGTACGATGCGCAAGGAAAACTCCAGGACACCCTCGCTGTCATCCCCGACAGCTCCTACGCCGGCGTCTACCAGGCCACGATCGACTTCTGCAAGGCGCACGGCGCCTTCGACCCTCGAACCATGGGCTCGGTGCCCAACGTGGGCCTCATGGCGCAGGCGGCCGAGGAGTACGGCTCGCACAACAAGACCTTCCAGGTGTCCGCAGCGGGCACGGTGCGGGTGGTCGACGACTCCGGAGCCGTGCTGCTCTCCCACTCCGTGGAGGCCGGCGACCTCTGGCGCGGCTGCCAGGCCAAGGACGCCCCAATCCAGGACTGGGTGAAACTCGCCGTCAGCCGCGCCCGCCTCTCGAATACGCCGGCCGTTTTCTGGCTCGACGAGAAGCGCGCCCACGACGCCCAGATCATCGCCAAGGTCAAAACCTACCTGGCCCGGCACGACACCACCGCCCTCGACCTGCGCATCCTCGCCCCCGCCGAGGCGTGCAAGTTCACCCTCACCCGCCTCAAGGCCGGCCTGGATACGATCAGCGTCACCGGCAATGTGTTGCGCGACTACCTCACCGACCTCTTCCCCATCCTGGAAGTGGGGACCAGCGCGAAGATGCTCTCCATCGTGCCGCTCATGAACGGCGGCGGCCTCTTCGAGACCGGTGCCGGCGGCTCGGCCCCCAAGCACGTAGAGCAGTTTCTCGAGGAGAACTACCTGCGCTGGGACAGCCTGGGCGAGTTCTTCGCCCTGGCGGCCTCGTTCGAACACCTCGCCCAGGTGGCGTCGCTCCCCAAGGCGAAGGTTTTGGCGGAAACTCTCGATACGGCCACCGGCAAATTCCTGGAGAACGACCGCTCCCCCGGCCGCAAGCTCGGCACCATCGACAACCGCGGCAGCCATTTCTACCTCGCGCTCTACTGGGCGCAGGCCCTCGCCGCACAGGCAGGAGACGCCGCTCTGCAAGCAGCCTTCAAGCCCGTGGCCGAGAAGCTCACCGCTGCCGAGAAGTCCATCGTGGCCGAACTCCTCGCTGTGCAGGGCAAACCCGTCGACATCGGCGGCTACTACCATCCTGACGATGCGAAAGCCGCCGCCGCCCTGCGACCCAGCGCCACCTTCAACCAGATCGTGGCGACGCTGTAGGCAGTATCTGTGCACCAGTTCCCACTGCAATGGGCGGTGACCGCGCCGCAGCCCCCTGCGCCACACGGAATCCCTCCGGGGAAGATGCAGCCATCTACCCGAAGGGACTCTGGCGCCGGGCGCGGGGCCTCCCCGGTGCCTGACAGCCCGATACGATGAGCGGCGTGGGCATTTATCCATTTCGCGCCATGCACCTGGCAAAAGCCGGCTCGGGCGGCTGCGACATCGCCGGCTACGTCCTCCCCGTAGCCGCAGAAACGGCAGTCCTTGGGATCGGTGACCAGGCCGGCGCGCACGGGGTTGATGTCGACGTAGAAGGCCATATTGCGCAGGGCGTTACCGGCGCAGATCAGCCAGCCTGGGGAATGCGAGGGGCTCACCCCCGGCCAAGTCTTTGCCAGCCGTATCAAGCAGGCCGATGCCGAGGTGCGGCTTCGCCCCCTTCTGGCAGGCCGCCGGTAGTGCGAGGCCGATCCCACCGCGGCCCGGCGGCTGGGCCTGGAAGCATTTGGGCGCACGCACGGGTGGTCGAGCAGCGGCCCCGTGGGAAAAGAGCACCTGCCATCTTCGTTCTCTGGTGCCACGCACGGGAGAGCACACGATCGGGAATTGCCCGCGGCCACCGCTGCAGCACGCTGCCACCATCGAATCATGAGAGTCTTCCAGTATTGGACCCGTATTGAAGGGTTGGTGCAGATCGCAGGCATCCCGAAGAAAGTGCAGGTCTCCGGCGGTTCCGATCGCTCCCTACTGGAGGCCGAAGCCGACGCCCGGCGGCGCCTGTTGCTGGTCCAACACCGAATCGATGGCAAAGCATCCCGCGACGACGACTACGAGGTGGACATCTGCGAGGAGGTGCTGGCGCGGCTGGACGCGCACAGCGTAATCACCCGCAACCGCTACGGAGCGGCAGTGCTCAACAGCTCGGGGTTGCTTTTCATCGACATCGACCAGCCACCGTGGAGCTGGCGGGATCTCTTCGGACACTCGACACTGGAGAAGCGCAAAACTCGGATCGTCGAACATGTGAAACAGTTGGTGCGCAAGGCACCCGAGCTTCGCGGGCTCGGAGTGCGCGTGTACGAAACCCATGCAGGCATCCGGGCTATTGTTACGGGACGTTCTTTCGATCCGCGGGCCGATTCCACCGACCGGCTCCTGCGCCGCTTCCATGCCGACCCGATCTACCGCGCCCTATGCCGCAAGCAGGGCTGTTTCCGGGCGCGGCTTACGCCCAAACCTTGTCGCTTGAGCTGCAATACCCACAAGGTGGTGTTCCCAAGGACCGACGCGGCCGCACAGGCCGAGCACGCAGGCTGGGTCGCCTCCTACGAGCGCGCCTGTGCCGGGCATTGCACGTGCCGGTTGTTGTGCTCGATCGGACACGTGGTGCGCGAACGCGCGATCGACTGGCACGACCGCGACACCGGGGCGAGTACCGGGCACAGACTGGCCTGAGCGTCCCCTGTTTCCCCACCGGCGGGGAAGACCCAGTACGGCCCCCAAAGTGGTGTGCAGACGCCTCCCTCAGTCGCTGCGGGCATTGCTGGCTCCGCTGCTGGCCGGTGGCGGCCGGGTGGCGGGGGTGTAGCAGAGCGGTGGAAGGGTGGGGCGATCCCGAAAACCGCTCCAGCGCTGCGCCGCCCTCTGCCGTGGTGGCCCAGCCGGGAGCTCCTAGGCGGAGGGCTTGGCCATGAGGTAGTGGCTCACCACCCACTCCTGGCCGGCGCGATAGCCCCAGAGCTCGGCGCAGGAGAGGAAGAACACTCGCCAGTACACCCACCATTTTGTGGCCTGCCCGGCCCCGTAGGTGGCCGCCAGCAGGGGCCGAAGCTCGCCGCGGCAGCGATCCATGTTCTGGAGCCAGAGCTCTGCGGTGCGCTGGTAGTGGCGGCCGTTGACGATCCAGTGGTCGAGCAGGGTGAGGTCGTCCTGGAAACGTGCGACCAGATCGTCGCAAGGCATCATCCCGCCGGTGAAAAAGTGCCGGCTCATCCAGTCGGTCTCATCGCGGGCTACGAAGTGGTAGGCGAAACGCGAGTGGGTGAAGATGTGCAGGAAGAACAGCCCGCCCGGCTTGAGCCAGCGCGCCACGTTGGACAGCAACCGCGGCCAGTTCTTCATGTGTTCGAACATCTCTACGGATACCACGCGGTCGAAACGCGAGGCTGCGGTGTCGAAGTCGTTCATGTCGCAGGTGACGATGGTGAGGTTGGCGAAACCGCACCGGCGCGCCTCGGCGTCGATGAACTCCTTTTGCGTTCGCGAATGCGATACGCCGGTGATGTGGGAGTGCGGGTAGCGCTGCGCCAGCCAGAGCGAGAGGGAGCCCCAGCCGCAGCCAAGCTCGAGGATCTCCTGCCCGTCGGCCAGCCGGGCGCGC
>CAJCBL010000351.1 GCA_903960515.1 uncultured Verrucomicrobiota bacterium | reverse complement strand
TGCACGCGATCTGCGCTCTGAATCGCGTGCAAGCACGCTCCTACGGCTGAATGCTTACGGCTAATTGGCGCTTCGTTCCGCTTTCCGCTCTCCGGTTTCAGCTTTCAGTCTTCAGCCTGCAGCCTTCTCTGTGCTCTCCTCCGCCTCCGTCCCCTCTGTGACGAATCATGGTTTAGGTTATAGCTTCCAAGTTTAGGATTCCGATCTCTGCGATCTTTGCGGTTAATTCTGCAGAAAGTAGGGAGCATCAGTTTTCCGCGTTCCGCCTTCTCTGTGTTCTCCTCTGCCTCTGTGCCCTCTGTGGTCTTCTGGTTCCGAGGATCGGTTTCCGCCTGCTCCGGTTTCAGCTTTCAGCCTTCAGCCTTCCCCCCCGTACCCACCTATTTGGGGAGGTTGAGCAAGTGTCGGGGGCGGGGCATTTCACACGCTTGTTCGCGCCACCAGCGCTTGTGAACCTCGGCAAAGGGAGTATCGGTATTACCGTTGATGGAATCCCAAACCTCCCGGATGAAGTCGCGGCCCCTGGGAGGAATGCCAGCCACGGTTTTGTAGATCGAGTAGTATTCATCATTGCGCTCGGGCAGCAGGTCCTCGGTGAAGAATATAGAGTAGGCCAAGATCTTGGAATAGCACGGCCCGCACCCGTTGTGGGTGGCCCGCATTTCATCGATCAGGCGCATCCATTTCGAAAGCTCCCGCACGGGCAATCGGCGCAGTACGGGGTAGAGCAAATCGAACTCGTTCATCCCCACTTGCCCGGCTTTGAAGGCGTGGGGTGCGTGCTCCGACTTCTGGTTGGTGATGGCGCGGCGGATGTCGTCAGGGGTCATGGGGTATGGTAGCGGGATGGGAGTTTTGGGGCATCTCACGTTGATCCAGCAGCCCGGTGGCAATTGACTTAAAACAGTAAGCCAGGAATTTTATAAAAAGTCAATCCTAAACAGGGCCACAGCGGGAAGCGAAGGCTGAACGCTGAACTAGGAGGAGAGAAGCGAGGAGCGGAATGGGTTTAGGTTGAAGCGGAAGGCGGAGGAAGAGGGATTTCGAATGACGAATGACGGAAGGCGGAAGGAGAGGTTTAAGTTGAGGGTTTAGGTTTGAGGTGGAAGATGGGAAGGAGAGGGCTAGCGATCGGCGCTCCCCCAAAGCGAAGCTCGCAAGAACATCGGCCCGAAAAGCCATTCGCTAAGTGGCGCTCCGGGGCGCTCTCCGGTCTCAGGTTTCCGCCATTCTTCTTTCTTCGTCTGTGTTCTCCTCTGCCTCCGTGCCCTCTGTGAACGGTTTGGATTCCGTTCTTTGAGCTCCTTGCGATCTTTGCGGTTAACTCTGCAGAAAGTAGCGAGTAGCGAGCATCCTTCCGATCTCCGAACTTCAACTTTAACCTCTCCTTCCGGTCCGGTCTCCGCTTTCCCGTAGGGGAACCCGGCAGGTGTGGCGCAAAACCCGCCCGTTGATTTCATGGATCGATCTGGCTTGCCATACCGGGGCCAGTGGCCATTGTGCTCTCGTGAGTCCGACCGTTTTCCAATATCGAGGATTTCGTTTCTTCTTCTTTTCCCGCGAAGAGACGCGCATGCATGTCCACGTATATTGCGCAAGCGGCGAGGCAAAATATTGGATGACTCCCAAAATCAAACTTGCAGTCAATCACGGCATCGTTGCGCGCGATCTCAAAGTGATCGAGCGAGAGATTATTAAACATGAAGACGAAATTAAAGAAGCGTGGAACCAACACTTTGGAAGCCGAGGTTAGTCACATTTCAGCGCACGGCATTTGGGTGCTTGCAGGAGAGAAAGAATATCATCTCGGCTTCGAGGATTACCCCGTGTTCGGCAATGCGCGCGTGAACGACCTGCTGAGTGTTGAGCTTCTCCATGGCCGGCACTTGCGGTGGAACGCGCTCGACGTCGACATTGAATTGGAGAGTCTCGATGACCCTGCGGGGTATCCGCTCATCTATCGCTAGTCCTGACTATACCGGTAACTCTCCGCTCTCCGGTTTCCCGCAGTGTCGGACCTTGCGTCCGGACCGCGCTGCTGTTCAGCTTTCTGCCTTCAGCCTTCGCTTCCCGTAGGGTCGGACCCAGTTGTGTTCGGCAAGGGCGATGCTGCTCAGCCGCGGTGGCGAGTTAGGGCGCGGGCCGCAGGGCTCAACGGGTGCGATAACGCGCATGGCGCGTGCGGGGTCGCGAAAGGTGGGCAGGCTGCGCGTCCACCGGCATAATCGCGTGGTGGACACACTGGAAGGCTCAGGCCGTTTTTTTGGCTTTCGGAGCGCAGCGCTTCAGCTGTGCGAGCAGCTCCCGCTCGTCGCTCCAGCCCATCAGATAAAACTGGATCGCCTCCATCTGGCGGCGGTTGGGGCGTTGGCCGCTATAGAGCACCAGTAGCTGCCCGGCAATGAGCGCCAGGTAGACCTGCAACGCGACCCCGCGCGGACTTTCCGCCAACCAATGCCGGCAGCCCAGGATGCATTTGAGCCAGCGGAAGAACATCTCCACCTGCCAGCGGTGGCGGTAGAGCAGGGCGAGCAGTTCGGGGGCGGCCTCTTGGGCCGAGAGCGTAGTTGCCAGCAGGATGTTCTCTGTTTCGCCGGACAGACTGATGACACGCACACGCGGGCCCTCGCCCGCTTTGCCCAACCGCACCGTGCCGGCCCAGATCGCGTTGGCGGCGAGGTCGGCTGGACTGAGCGTTTCCTCCTGCTCGACCACCCACTGTGTATCCAACCGCAGCCGAACGATGAAGCCCACGTCGCGCAGCTGCAGGCGCCCCAGTTTGCTGTAGTCGTACGAATAGTAGCGGTCGCCGATGTACAGTTCGCCGGGCCGGGCCATCCGCTCCCACGCCTCGCGCTCGCATACTTTGGCCGGCGTGAGTTCGGCCCTACGTACCTGCATGCGCGCCAGGTCGAAGTGCACGTGCAGGCGCACCGCGTGGTCGGGACCGCCATTCGAGCCGCTGTGCCGGCGCCAGAACGCCCAGGCCATGCGCGGCAGCACCTGCCAGACGGTGCTATCCACCACCAGTTCGCGGCCCGTCAAGCCGGCCAGCTGCGGCGCGTCGGGCCGACTTGCTGCGGCTAGCTCGGCGAAGAGCGCGCCCAACAGCTCTGGGTCCACCAACGCCTGCGCTTCGCTAAAACTGCCCAGGCTCACCGCGCGCGAGCACACATCGCTCTGTACCCGCGGCAAGGCGCTGGCTTCGCACAGGCCGCGCATGGTGCGCACCACCGGGTTGAACAGCCCGAACAGATACAAGCTCAGGTAGTCGGCCAGTTGCGTTTGCCGTCGCGGATCAGCCCAGGTGCCCTGCAGCCCGCCCGCCCGTTGCACCTGCTCGTCGAGCGCGGCGCGGAAACGCTCCAGCAACTTCCACTGTTGCAAATCTTCTTCGCGCACAGAGACCGGCGGACGGCGGGTCGCAGCTAAGCCTGTGGTTGTCACGCCAACATGATAACAGTAACAGCCGCTTAAGCACAGTGACAATCGTGTGACATCTGCTCGCCCGTGCCGGTGTCGCTCTTGCCTTGGCCCGGCTCTACCAGGCCCTGCTCACAAGCAAATGCGATGCCGAACACAACTGGGTCGGACCTTGCATCCAGACCGCTCCGATGCCTCGTATTTTCGATTGTGGATTGCCGATTTCCGATTGGATTAACCGAACCGCGGGGTCTTCCGTAGGATCGTACTTGCACACGATCTGAGCTCTGAATCGCGTTAAAACATCTACGAATGGTTACGGCTATCTGGCGCTCCGTAGCTGAAGCGCGAAGCGATTCAGGGCATTTTCGATTTTGAATTGCCGCTTTGCGATTGCCAGCAGGCCCCTCCCCGTAGCCGCGTTCGCAAGAACGATCCCCGGAAAGCCACTTGCTAAGTGGCGCTCCGATCTCTGCGATCCCTGCGTTCTTTGCGGTAAAATGTCGAATGATCCAGTCGAAGACTGGTCCTACCTCGGTGGTTCGATCAGTAGCAAGTAGGTCGGAAAAGCGGCGGGATGCCGCTTCCACTTTTGCTCCGCGTTCATCCTTCGTGTTTCCGCCTTCAGCATCCCTCCGATCTCCGAACTCCAACCTAAACCTTCAACGTCAACCTCTCCTCCGGCGCTCCGTGTCCTCCTCTGGCTCTGTGTCCTCTGTGGTCTTCTGGTTACGGTGATCGGTTTCCTGGTCCGCCTTCCTCCTTTCGCCTTCCTCCTTCCGCCCTCAGCTCCCGTCTCTCCCGTCGCCGGCTTTGATCGGGGGAAATCCCCTCGGCGGTTCAACCTTGCGCATTTTTGGCTTTACTATTTATAAAATTCTCCGTATACATCTGCCACGAACTCCGACATCGCAGGTCGCGGCTGCGAAATACCTCCATCAATCTGCCCAACCCCATGAACAGAGACGAGGAAATGAAACAGCTCTATCGCCGCCTGGCTTGCGATCTGGAGGCAGCAAAGGGATTGCTCGACGACCCTGAGCCTGCACAATCAACCGACGAGAGCAGGCACCAATGGCTCGAAAAGACCGGGCGCTTCGCCGAGATGAAACACGTCGACACTTACCGCTCGGACGCCCAAACGTCCAAGATGTGGATCTTTCCGGACGGACATGTCGTGTCCCTGGACAGATGGCACTACTACTGGATTCTCGACAACGGCCCGCGGGTGGCCCGTTACGGCCTCGATATTGCGACTCTTCCCAAGGAGGAGAACCCGGTGCGGCACGCGGCGCTCCAAGCCGGGATGTTCCGCGTCAACTACGATCACAAATCGGGCAGGCTCATCGTGGAAGGCATCAAGAGCAAATACAACCGGGAGATCGGCGATGCGATCTTCATGATACTATTTCGGAACAAGAACGCGGTAAACCGTGCGTTTCTGACGCTTTTCGATGACTCGATCACAGAGGTGTTGGAGCATCGCGATCCGAGGAAGGCCTGAACCGACGCAGAGCGTAGCCTGCCTCGAGCATAGGTGGGTGCTTCCCTGCCAGTTGTCGCTCCGCCTTGAGGGCCCCCTCTATGCTGCCCCACGGGAGGTATTGTCCAGACAGTCGAGGCAGACGCGAACCGCGTTTCGAATTTTCTCAAACGATGATGTCTTGGCACCGGTTGCCTCATCAAGGTAAAGGCGCCGGTTCACCTCGATCATGATCGACTGCACCCGGCGGTCCACCTGATAGTATTTAAGCGGAACAAGCGCCCCCGCGTACGGCCGGTTGATATCGACCGAGTACCCTTGCGACTGAAAATGGTCGCGGGCTGCCGCTACAAGGACCGCCGGGGTGTGATATTCATCGCATCCGATGCAAATATCAGGGCGGTCAAGGTTTTGCAACATTTCGATCGGCCACGGCGTGTCGGGAAACGAATGCCCATCCACGATCAAAGTGCGCCCTTGCACCTCCAGTTCGCGGTCAACCGCGTGGGTGAGCCGAAGATGGTGGGGAGCGTAGTAATCGTGGACTAGGCGAGTGCGGCTTTCTCCATCGGGCGCTGCGCGCATCGGACGCCCTTCCACCGTATGTGTATAAAGAACGCCCCGCCCCACCCTAGCCATCGGCTCCTGGCGGTCGTCGGTAAAGCGCTCGACATCTACAAGGATTCTCGAAACCGGAAAGATTACAGCGGTCGCCGTATCGCACTCGAAAAGTTCATCGGTGTACCAATCCGTCGCCCTACTAATCTCTGCCGCAAGCGCGGCGTCATCGAGGTCGAACTGCGCCCGATACGGCCTGGGAATCTCTCGGCTGCTATGGGGGATGTGAATAATCATTGGGTAATGTGGTCGAATTCCGGATCGCTTTCAAGCTGATGCCGTTTCGCGTGCAAGCACGCTCCTACAACAGAATAGCTCTGCATCGCGTGCACGCACGCTCCTACACAGGATCGGCATTGGTCTCATCTTGACGCGACGTGAGTTTGGGGGCCTGCGGCTGTGGGTGAATATGTTTCATGCTGTTTGCCTATTCTAGCGCCCTTTCGAGAAGATGCACTATCACTTGCATGCCCCCATCCTGCGGCAATCGCCTCTCATTGGAAGCCGCCTGAAATCAAGCGAATGTCGTTCACTCTCAAATAGCCTCAATATCTACCCTAAGGCCGAGAGTTTGAAATGCCTCGTTATACTCCTCGCATTTCTTCCTGGTTCCGACGTACACCAAAGTTTCATTATTGGCTTCAATACTCCGCAACATTCGAAAGACCAGATCAAACCGAGGGTCTTCATCATACATCTCGAAAATTGCAAAGAATATACGATCGCCGTCAAGTTCCTCCCAGGTCCCACAGCTCACCGTGAATGAACACTCGGCCACTTCGGTCGGATTTGGATCAACCAGAGTAGGGTCATTGATCTTCATAGTTGTGGGAGATTTTTAGCGCTGAATGTTCGGCAGGGGAGCGAAGCATTGCTTCATGCACGCCAAGGCAGGAAACGTAACTCGTGCCGCAGTGCGGTGGGGTGATTCGGCCTACATGGTGTACGATGGGGGCCTTCGATAAATATTGCAATCCTAAAATGCCCCGATAGGGCAACGCCCCTAACCAGCCCCTACGCCGTCGGCACCGATACCGCGCCGCGGGCTTGAGCAGCCGCCAGCCCCTCGCAACTTACCCGTCGCCAAACCCCTCCCGTACTCCATTCGCACAAATCGTTGCCAACTGTAATGAAACCCGGAGGGCAAACGAAAGTATGCATTCCGCTCCGCTGGGGCCAGCGACGCCATCGAGCGGCCTCTTCCCGACCCGTGAGGCAAACATGTCACCCGTACTCCAGCGGTGGGGCTGGTTTCGGATAGATTCCACTCCGTGGGAGGATCTATTCCACCGCATGGAAACAAGGAAACGCCGGATTGCTGGGCGCGTGGAGCGCGCTCTGTCGGCGGTTCCAGTGGTTGTGATCACCGCGGCCAGGCAAACCAGCAAGTCGACACTGGCTCGGTCGCCCGAGTACTAGCGAGGTGGGCCGTATTGTGCGCTGGATCATTTGGACTTCCTGGATCGGACAAAGCGCGCACCGGAAGAGCTGTTGCGTACACTCCCGCTGACCATCGATGAGATCATGAATGGCACCTGGAATGTATCATGCGGGAGAACTCAGGGTTGACGAAGCCCGTCAGCGAGGCGAAGCGATCATCCGGGCAAGCGGCCTCACCGGCTCGGCCACACTCGCACTCATGGCCGGAGTGGGCGCGTCTCGGGCCGGGCCCCCTGTCCGCGCTTGCTCTCATTTTGCCCCGGCGAATGGGTGGATTCCCCGGAAACGTTGCCTACCATGGCTTCGCTATTTGGGGGGATTTCGATGCGTCCTCATGGCGGCCGGGCGCGACCGACGGCAGGGCTGGCGGGCCGGGCGGCTCGGTTCGATCCAGTGATACCTCCCCGAATTCCTGGTCGCAAAACAATCGCGCCGCCCGGACGGATGGTTCAGCGGCTATATAGACACCCATCTGGAGCGTGACTTGCGGCAGCTCGCCAACATCGCGTACCTGCCCGACTTCAAACGCTCATGCGCCTCCGAGCCAGCCACAGCGCCCGCCTGCTCAACCGGGCCGAGCCCGCGATGCATTCTCGATTCTGGCTCAGAGCGCTCCCGTACGCCCTGCTCCAAACAAAACTCGCCGGGAGTGGCGATGCTCAGTCCGCATACCTCGCGCCCGAGTTTGCCGTGGAAATCGGACGTATTGAGGGTCAGTAACCACTCAGCCCGAGCGGCTAGAGCCGTGCCCACGACAGGCCGGCCCTTGGCAGCCGGCCCCCCCACGGTTTGTCGAGAGCAAGATCGGCCCCGATGAGAAGCACCAGAGGCGAGATTTCGGTTTTCCAAGCGGTGGCGGCGGACCGCCCGAGTTTGGGCAGGTTGTGCCGGGTCTCCCCCCGCAATAGTCGGAAGAAAGTAGTTCCCAACCGTGAGAGGCTGCATCGCCGATCACGAGACGAGATGCCCCCTTTGCCGACCCCGCCGCTGCAAGCAGGACGCTCGTATCAAGGAATATCTTCACCGCTTCTTGCCCTTCTTCGCCTCCTGAAAGTCCTTCAAGTCCGCTTCGTCACGGGTAATCCAAGCTTGGATTTGCTCCTTAGGCAGGTCGCGCACAGCCATGGCTACGGCCGGTTGCAGGAACAGGCCCCCGTCGCGTTCCTCGACCAACAGGAGAGGGTTGCGCATCTTATCGAGGCCCATCTTACGCCGCAGTGCAGGAGGCAGCGTGAGACTACCGCGTTTGGAAAGTGCCAGGGTTATCATGCTGCAATGCTGCATTGCCGCAATGCGGCTAGCAAGCCTCGGACTGCGATTGTTTCGCATCGGGAGGGAATCCTGGGATGGCCCTCAAATGCCAGTGTCCGATAACTCCTCCGGTCATCCGAATGGCCAGTGGCTGAGGGGACCCGCCAATGCGAAGTGCCCCCACGCAGCCTCGCCTCATCAACGATTCAAGATGGGCGAAAATGGGCTAGCCCCCCAGATCACCTCGAGAGATTCGCTTTTGCCGACCATTTGCCAAACATTTGCCAAAACAACCGGAGATCGCGCTGCATGGCGCATCTCGCTACCTCTGAGACCGACCAATCCGAGCAGCCTCGGTGCAAATGCTATTTAGATCGGTTTTGGCGCGGGAGGGATGCCCGGGTGAAAGACGCGGCGACAGCTATCACCCCGAGCCCACCAGCCCGGAGCCCCGGGGAATCGGTCGCCTACCGCGAGCCAGGGAGCCGGCCGGGCTCCGCCGTGAATCTTTCGCCTCGATGCCACCGGTGCAGCCACCGCAACGTGGGCACGGCGTAGCCGCTGGTGATGATGCGCGGCTCTGCGGTCCCGGCTGCGGGGGTGCCCTGACGCGCAAGGCCTGTCGCCCGAATCCGAATCCACCTGGGTGGACCATGGTTACATCCTCGAAGCTCGCACCACTGCCGCAGCGCCCTTCGCGGCAGACCTCGCTGCGGGGGCCGCGCCGCCACAGTTCGTGCCCGGCGAGCCCCGGCCGGCACCAGCCCCGGCAAATGCGCTTGCCAGCGAAATCCTCTGCACGGCCTACTCCACTCCATGGCGCTCAAGTCCGCATCCCCGCATCGGAACGGTCCGGACACAAGGTCCGCCCCGGCCGGCGGGCGGCCTGCCTGCGGGGCGGTGCGGGTTGGCGTGTATAGCTTCCGGCGCAATCCCCGCCGCGCCCCCAGGCCTTTCCGGCCTGCGGCCTGCGCTCTCCGCACTCCTCCCTCCGTCCTCCGCCTGGCGGTCACCTCATCCCGCCTTCCGCTTTCCGGCTTCCTCCCTCCGGTCTCCGCTTTCCGACCATGATCGGCCTGCACGAAAATCATGGCGGCCCGCCCGCCCGCCCCGACGAGTGGCTGGCCCTCGTGGCCAAGGCCTTCGCCGAAGGTGGCTGGCTGGAGAACGCCCTGGGGCTCGAACACCGCCCCCAGCAGGAGCGCATGGCCCGGGAGGTGGCGCGTTCATTTTCCGGCGACGAGGTCCTGCTGGCCGAGGCCGGCACCGGCGTGGGCAAGAGCCTGGCGTATCTGGTCCCCGGGCTCATCCACGCCCAGTCGGCCCGCCGGCCGATGCTGGTCTCCACCCACACGATCTCCTTGCAGGAGCAGATCCACCAGAAGGATCTGGTGTTGGTGCGCCGCCTTTTCAGCGCCGTGCCCGAGCTGGAGAAGTTTGCCGCTTTCCGCTCCGCCCTGCTGGTGGGCAAGGGCAACTACCTTTGCTCCACCCGCCTGGCCCAGGCACTGGCAGCCAAGCACGAGCTCTTCCCCAGCCACGAGCAGCAGGAGCTGCAGCGCATCGCCGCCTGGGCTGCGGAATCCAAGGACGGCCTGCGCCAGGAGCTCAGCCCGGCGCCCGACCCCGAAGTTTGGGAGTGGGTGCACGCCGACTCCTCGGTGTGCAGCCGCAAGCACTGCGATCCCGAACACTGCCCCTACCAGCGGGCCCGCGCCCGTATCCGCCAGGCCAACCTCATCATCGTCAACCACAGCCTGCTCTTCTCCCACATCCAGGCCGGAGGGGCCGCCGAGAAGGGAGCCAAGCGCGGTATCCTCTTCCCCGACGACTTTCTGGTGCTCGACGAGGCCCACACCGTGCCCGAGGTGGCCACCGAGCACTTCGGGCTGCGGGTGACCTCCTACGGCGTGGACCGCTTCCTCAAGTCGCTCTACAACCCCCAGCGCAAACGCGGCATCCTCCAGAAACTGGGCACCGCCCGCGAGCAGCAGTTGGTCGAGGACTGTCTCGACGCCTCGTCGCTGTTCTTCGGGCACATCCGCGACCGCCTCCTCGCCAAGCAGCCGGTCGTGCGCATCCAGAACGAGGAGTTGTGCGAACCGCTGCCGCCCGAGCCATTCAAGATCCTAGGCCAGCTCATGCAGGACATCGGCAACCGCCTCGACGACGGCCCGGCCCGCGACGAAATCACCGATCAGCGGGGCCGCCTCGGGACCTACTTCACCAACATCCGCCAGTTCCTGAAACTCGCCTGCGAGGACCACGTGCACTGGGTCGAGCGCTCCGGAAAGCTGGGGCAAATCGTAGCCCTGCGCAGCGCGCCCATCGACGTGGCCCCGCACATCCGCGAGGCGCTCTTTCGCAAGGAAACCTCGGTGGTGCTCACCAGCGCCACCCTGGCGATGGGCGGGCAGATCGAGCCTTTCCAGCAGCGCATCGGAGCCGAGGGCGAGCGGGTGTCGATCGAGGATTCACCCTTCGACTACGAGCGGCACATGCGCGTCTACGTGGCGGCCGATATCCCCCAGCCCACCGCCGCCAACCCGCGCCTGGCCCTGGAGGAGCTCGTAGACTACCTGCGCTGGTGCACCCTGCGAGTGCCCGGCGGCAGCCTGGTGTTGTTCACCAGCTACAACGACCTCAACCGCTGTGCCGAGATGTTGGAGCCGGACCTGCTCGCCGCCGGCCGGCCGCTCTTTGTGCAGGGCAAGCTCCACTCCCGCACGGAGCTCACCAAACGCTTCCAGCACGCCAAAAACGCCGTGCTCTTCGGTACCGACAGTTTTTGGACGGGCGTGGATGTGCCAGGCCCCGCCCTCTCGCAGGTGATCGTCACCCGACTGCCCTTCGATGTGCCATCCCACCCCATCGCCGAGGCCCGCGCCGAGTGGGTGCGCGAGCGCGGAGGCAACCCCTTTGCCGAGCTCACGTTGCCCGATGCGCTGGTGAAGTTTCGCCAGGGCGCCGGGCGACTGATCCGCACCAAGACCGACTGCGGCCTGATCACCATCCTCGACGCCCGCGTGCTCACCAAAACATACGGCCGGCTCTTCATCGACTGCCTGCCCAAGCGCGAGTTTGAGCGCCTCACCAAGGCCACCCGCGAGCAGGTATTCCGTCCTTTCGCCGCCAAGTAGTTTGGCCGTCGCAGCCGGCCGGCCGTAGCGCAACGGCTTCGGTTGCGCCCCAGCAAGGGCCAGCCTTAGCCGTAACCATTCAATTGGCCAAAGCACCGGTGATGGAAGTGACTGGTGGTGATGAAACTTAAACCCGTCTCGGGCATAAACCCGCTCCCACCACCGGTGAAGCCGACATTGCATCTCAATAACGGCCAAGAATCA
>CAJCBL010000350.1 GCA_903960515.1 uncultured Verrucomicrobiota bacterium | reverse complement strand
GGCCACGACCCAGTGGGCTTTGGCTTGGGGCCTCGTATCTGTGGGTATTGGCCTCTGTTCGGCTCGGCATCGCTGGCTCTGCGAGGTTATCGGCCCAGCCGTGACCATTCCGCCGTGGGAGCGAGCTTGCTCGCGATTCAGGCCCAGATCGCGTGCAAGCACGCTCCTACTACAGACACCGGACGGGCATCGCTTTAGTAAGCGGCCAAGGCCCGGTGGGCTTTGGCTTGGGGCCGCGTATCTGTGGGTATTGGCCTCTGTTCGGCTCGGCCTCGCTGGCTCTGCGACGTTATCGGCCCAGCCGTGACCATTCCGCCGTAGGAGCGAGCTTGCTCGCGATTCAGGCGCCGATCGCGTGCAAGCACGCGCCTACGGCGGATACCGCAGTTCGTCCACCGCCAGAGTGCAAAGCGGTACGCTTGCACGGTTACGGCTTAGCCCAGCGACGAGCTCTAAGCGAGGGCCGCTGGCAGCCCACATGTAGCCCACCAGGCAGCCCATCTGCAGGGCGCCAAGCCCCGTGCGCAAACCCCATGGCACCTGCCCGGGCTAGTTGCGCTGCGCACCCAAGGGCAGGGTGAAGTAGATGGTCGCCCCGCAGTTGGGTACCCCGTCCGCCCATACTCGCCCACCGTGGCGGGTCACGATGCGGCGTACGCTGGCCAGGCCGAGCCCGCTGCCCTCGAACTCGGGAGCTGTGTGGAGGCGCTGGAACATGCCGAAGAGCGTTCCGGCCTTGGGCGGGCTGAACCCGATACCGTTGTCGCGTATGAAGAAGACTTGTTCGCCGCCGGAGGCATCGCCGGGCAACAGGCCCAGCTCGATGAGGGCGGGGCTGCGGCTGCGGGTGAATTTGAGAGCGTTGCTCAACAGGTGGGCGAGCACTTGGCGCAAAAGGGCCGGATCGGCCCAGACCTCGGGCAGTGCTGCGAGCCGGATTTCCACACAGCGCCCGGCGAGCTCGCCGGCAAACTCGCTGCGCACCTGAGCAAAGAGGGCGGACATGCCTACCGAGCTGCGCCGCAACTCGGCGCGGGCGAGGCGGGAGTAGGCCAGCAGGCTGTCGAGGCGTTGGCTCAGCCGGGTGGATTCGGCAGCGATTTCTCCCAGGGCGTGGGCACTCTCGGAGTCGAGCTGTACGGCGAGGCGCTTGTGCAGGAGCTCGGCGGAGTTGCTGATCTGATGCAGTGGGGCGCGCAGTTCTTGGGTGAGGGCGGCTGAAAATGACTCAAGCTCGCGGTTGGCGTTGGCGCGGTGCTCGCCGGCCCCATGCAGCGAGGCGGTGTGTTCATCCACCCGCTGTGCGAGCTGCTCGTTTACGCGCCGGAAGCGCTCCTCGCTTTCCTGCAGTTCGGAGGCTTTGCGCAGGGTCTCCTCGACCTGTCGGGCCAGCTGTTGGTTGGCCGACTCCAGCTCGCGTGTTCGCAGGGCTACGACGCGTTCGAGGCGCGCCTTTTGGCGGCGCCCGAGCAGGGCCGGCGCTCGGATACCCAGTATCCCAGCAGCGAGGATGCTGGTGAGGTACGCTACGTAGGCCAGCGGGGTGCGGTACCACGGGGGCTGGATGGTGAAGGCCAGTGACGCCTCCTCTCCGATGGTGCTGCCGGCGCGCGGGCGCACATGCAGCACGTAGTTGCCTTCTCTGAGCCCGTTGAACGCCGCCGAACAGGTGCTGCCTACGGGAAACCATCCGCCCTCGGCCCCCTCCAGTTGCACCTCGAAGCTCACCGGCGGGCCGAAGGGGTTTCCGGGCGCCAGAAAGTGCGCAAGCAGGGAGTTGTCGGTGTAGGGCAGCGGGGCTAGCCGGCGCTCTGTCGGATACAGCGTGCGGCCACCGGCCCCGAGCTGCACTCGGGTGATGGCCGCCCGCAGCGGCGTGGGCTCGACCAAAGGCATTGCGGGGTCGTAGCGGGTGAGGCGGCGCAGCTCGTGTAGCCAGACTATCCCGCCGCTTTCCATCGTGCATTTGTAGGGACGGATGTCGGCAGGCAACGGGTTGTAAAGGTGCGGCGAGGCGGAGGAGTGCTCGTCGATCATGATCATGCCCTCCCTGCGGGTGATCCATAGGCGACCGGCGGTATCGCGCGCGGGCCTACCGTCGCCGGCCATCATCTGCGGGTAGCGCTTGAGGAGGTCGGGATCGTCGACAAAGCGCTGGATACTCTCGTCGAAGCGCTGGAAGCCGGCGGCACCGCTGAAGTGGGCAACCCCGTCGAGGATGAAGATCTGGCTCCAGCCGCCGCCCAGGCCTTGGGCCGAGCCCAGAATTTGAATTCGCGGGATGTCCTCGCTCTGGTCGATGCGTGCCACCCGGCAGTTGCCCAGCTCCACCCACACGATGCCGGCGCCATCCTCGGGCACCCCGAAGTTGTCCCCCAATTCGGGTACGGGGATGCGCTGCATCTCCAGCGAGTCGGCGGTGGGGGTGAGCCAGCCTATCTCGCCGCGGGCTACATAGAGCCAGCGGCGGCCGTCGCGCGAACGGATGTTGATACGAGCGTTCACCGGGCCAGGTGCGGCCAGATGCCAAGCGCTGCCGTTATAGCGGAAAATGCCATTCTCATTGCTGGCCAACAGAGGGCCCGCAGTGGCCGAGATGGAGTGCACGTATTCGCCCGCCGGAGTGTCGTCCTCCAAGCGTTCCAGGCGCAGTTCGGGGCTATAGACTCCGCGCAGCACTCGGCCGTCGGAGAGCAGCCAGAAGCGGCCTTCGTGGCGGATGGGCTGGGCGTAGGCCATCCCATTGGGCACTAGCGGGTTGAAATAGGACAGGCGCGAGGGGAACTCGATGCGAGCGATGCCCTCGTGGAGCAGCGCCCATACGACGCCCCCCGGCGCGTAGTGGAGCCGCTGGACGCGGGAGAGGCGCTGGTCGAGCGAGCCGGGCAGGACCTGCAAAATGCGACCGCTGCGATCGAAGAAGACCAGGCCGAAGGCGTCGACCGCCGCTACATAGAGTCCGTTGCCCGCGGTACACAGATCGTTGATGCGGCGTCGCCCCGAAAGCGGTGCGCCGCAGGCAAAGGGCCGCATGGTGGTGCCGTCGAAGAGGTGCAGCCCGCCGGCATTGGTGCCCACCAGGGCAGTGTCGGCGTCGAAGGGCGCTGCGCAGGTGATGGTGGCGGTGGCGGTGGTGGCCCCTTCGGGGATGGCGGTGCGAAAGCTGCGCTCCTCGATGCGGTGCACTGCCCCGGTAACCTGTTCGCTGGCGAAGACGGCCGACCCGACAGCGAAGACTCGCTCGCAAGCGTTCAGCCCTCCGAGGATGCAGGCCGACTGTCCTGGCCTCCAGGAGACGAGGGCGCCGCTGCCCGCATGCCAATACCAGGCGCGCCCGGCGATGGTGGCGTTGATGCCCACAGGGCGCTCGTTGTGCTCGTCGTAGGGCACGCTGGCCACGAGGCGGTGTTGCCAAGTGCCGTCGGCACCGAACTCGATGCGGGCAAACCCCTCGGGAATGCCTGCGTAGATACTGCCGTCGGTATCCACAGCCACGCTCACTGTGCCCACTCGGCGATCTCCTTCGGACTGGCGGAAGAGTTCCCAGCGTACCCCGTCGCCCAGGAGCAGTTCGGTGCGCGAAACCACCAGGATGCGCCCGTCCGGCATTTGATGGAGGTCGGTGGGGGCGGTGCTCAGGCCTAGCGCCTCGGTGCCGAGCACCACGAAGGCGGGTGCCCCGGTTTCCACGGCGCCGGGCGGGGTGGCGTCCATCGGCGGATTTTGGGCGGCCAGCGGCAGGATGGCTGCCAGAAGCAGGGCGCACCCCAAAATCCGGCGACGAAGGCGCGGCGACGGGCGGGACGAGAGGGATGCGTGGAGCAAGGACATGGGGGGCCAGAGTCGGGCAGGGCGGCCATCTGCTGCTATGAGAGGGGAGAGCGAAAAGAGTGCGGCCCCGGCAGGCAACGCCGGAGGTGGGGCGGCGCGAGATTGCGGCGGGGCGTACCGTTGCGTGCGGTGCCGGGGGCGGTTCGCTCCCGCGGCAGGTGAAGCGGCGTCCAGCGAGCGGGAAGGTGGCAAGTGGAGGCTACGCCCGGGCGCGCCGTCACGGATCGTCCGGTACCATTGGCCATGCCGTTGGGGCTGCGCTGTTCTTTGCCGAAGATGGAGCAGGGGCGCAGCCCCCGGCGTTTTCTGCAGCGACCAACGCCGGCCTACACGCCGCCTGCGCTCGTGCCGGTACGGTCGCCGGGGAGGACCCTGATAGTCGGGCCCAGCGATAACCGCTCAGCCCGGCATGCCGAGTTGGCGACGCAGGGTGCGCAGTTTCTCCTGTTCGACTACAGGCAAGGCTGCGCGCTGGCCGGGCAGGTGCGCCGCCAGCGCGAGGGTGCGGCAGGTGGAGTCGAGAATCTCCATCTTGAAATAGGCGTCCTCCACGCTGGCGCCCCAGCAGATCGCCCCGTGGTGGGCGAGCAGGATGGCCTGATGCCTGGGGGCGAGCGGGGCGAGGGCTTCGCCGAGCTCGGGGCTGCCGGGCAAGTGATAGGGGGCCAGGGCGATTTCCCCCAGGAAGAGAGCCGCCTCGGTCAGCATCCCGGCTGGCGGTATCTGGCCGGCCACGGCGTAGGCGGTGGCATGCACCGGGTGGGCATGTACCACGGCGGCGGCTTCGGGCACGGATCGGTAGATGGCCAGGTGGGCATGGATTTCGCTGGTGCGGTGCCAGGGGGCGGTGCCGGCCACCTGGGTGCCGGTGGCGTCCACCAGCACAAGCATTTCCGGGCGAAGGAAACCTTTGGAGACGCCGGTGGGCGTGCACAGGAAGAACTCGCCCAGGCGGGCGGAGAGGTTGCCGCCATTGCCGTCGGTGAATTCGCGTTGCCAGCACCGCCGGCCCATCTCGCAGAGCTGCTCCTTGAGTTCGGTGGCGGTGAGGGAGCGCAGCAGGGCTGCGGGCGAGGAGCCGGGGAGGCGGGGGCGCGAGGCCGGAGGTCGGCTGGAGGTGGGGCGCGAAGCGCGGGAGCGGCGGGGAGGCATGGCGGGGATCTGGATGCGCCCAGTTTGGCGCCGCCCCCGGTGGTTGGCCAGCGGCGAAGCGGTCCGCCCCGCCGGCCTGGTATTTTCACGGAGAATATGAGCGATCCTGTCGGTGGTGAGTTGGTACGGGGGGCTTGATGGGCGCTAGTCACCCCGGATGCTATCGTTCGCGGCCGCGAACGATAGCCTCCGGGAATCATGACCGGGAGGTTGGGGCGGCTAGCGGCGATTTCGGAGGTTGCGCCATAGGGAAACCCGCAGGAACACAGCATCCATAATCCGCTACATGGGCATGGGATCCGGATGCTACCGTTCGCGGCCGCGAACGATAGCATCCGGTGAGTATTGTTTTGGCAGGACGGAGAATGAGGCCTGTGCGCAATGGGCTGGCGTACCTACGCGGCCGGACTCGTAGGGGGGGCGGGCGTTGCGCCTTCTGGTCCCTTGCCCAACTGGGGCCAGCAACGCGCGCTCTTCCGTAGGGAGTCGTGCGCTGGCGGGCTCCTTCGGCACCCCCGGCCATAGCCCCGGCTAGCGGACATTCGGATTTCGGCCGCTTGGGCCGAGTTTCGCGGTCTTCGGGCCATCGGATTTATAGGATCATTACGAGATATTCGGGTTTTGGACCATTTCATGGGGGCGATCTCAGGTAATGCAGAAGTCCGACAGGCCGCTTGGGTTGCGCCGCCAATGCGACTCTTACGACGCCCGCTTCACTTGCGGATGCTTTCGTAGTGAGCGGCGCGGCAGGGCGGCGTTGACTCCGGCGGGGTCACCCGGCGAACGTGGCGCCTACACCATGAAATCGATCGCGATCCTCGGTTCCGGCGCCATCGGCGGCTTCTACGGCGCAATGCTGGCGCGCGCCGGGGCCGACGTGCGCTTCCTCATGCGCGCCGACTTGGCGGCGGTGCGCGAGCATGGGCTGCGCGTTACGGCGCCCTTTGGAGAGTTCCGCATCGAGCGTCCCACCGCAGCGGCGACGCCCGAGGAGCTCGGGCCGGTGGATCTGGTGATCGTAGCCTGGAAAACCACCTCCAACAGCGAGCTGGTGCGCGTGCTGCCGCCGCTGCTGCACGCGAATACTCTGGTGCTCACCCTCCAAAACGGGCTGGGCGCCGAGGAGGAGATCGCCGCGATAGTAGGCGCCGAGCGCACTCTGGGCGGGCTGTGTTTTGTGGGGATCAACCGCACCGGGCCCGGGGTGATCGTCAACCCTGTGGAGGGCGCGGTTACGCTGGGCGAGTTCGGCCGGCCGGCCGGTGCGCGCCTCCAGGAGATCGTGGCGCAGTTCAAGCAGGCTGGCATCCGGACGGCGGCTACGGACAATCTCGCCGAGGCGCGCTGGAAGAAGCTGGTGTGGAACGTGCCGTTCAACGGCCTCACCATCGCCGCCGGAGGCATCACCACCGACCGGGTACTGGCCGACGAGGGCCTGCGCCGGCTGGCGCGCGAGCTCATGGGCGAGGTGCTGGCGGGCGCTGCGGCGCTGGGCTTCACCATCCCGGAAAGCTTTGCCGACTACCAGATGCAGCGCACTCCTCCGCTCGGTGAGTACAAGCCGTCGAGCCTGCTCGACTGGCAGGCCGGCCGGGAGCTGGAGGTGGAGAGCATCTGGGGCGAGCCGGTGCGGCGCGCTGCGGCGGCGGGCCGGGCGCTGCCGCGCATGGAGATGTTGTATTTCCTGTTGCGGGCGCTGGCGGGGCAAAAGCAGGCTCGCAGCTGATGTCGGCCCACTCCCAGTCGCCCAGGCTCTGGCTTCCTCAGTACTGGCCAGCTTGGCTGGTGGTGGCGGGCATGCGCCTGCTCGCCCCGCTGCCGCTGCCGCTGCTGCTGTGGCTGGGGCGTTGGCTCGGGAGGTTTGCCTTCTACCTGGTGCCTATCCGGCGCGCGGTTACGGTGCGCAACATCCAGCTCTGCTTTCCCGAGCTCGAGCGCGCCGCGCAGTGGCGCCTGGCGCGGCGCTGCTATGAGTCGTTTGGTATGGGCTTTTCCGAGGCGCTGTTCTCCTATTTCAGCGCGCCGGAGCGTTTTGAGGGCCGCTTCACTGTCGAGGGAATGGAGCACATCGATGCGGCGCGGCGGGCCAAGCGCGGGGTGCTGCTGCTGAGCGCCCACTTCCACACCATCGAGTTTTCAGGATACATCGCGAACCTCCACCTGCCCCTGAGCGCCTTCTACCGCAACCCGAACCACCCGGTGTTCGCCCACATGTTGCTCAAGCTGCGCTCAAGCCGCCTGCACCGCATGTTCCCGGCCGACGACATCAAGGGCGCGGTGCGCGCCCTGCGCGAGGGCGACCTGCTCTGGTATGCGCCGGACCAGGGCAAGAGTATCAAGGATTCCGTGGTGGCGCCGTTCTTCGGGGTGCCGGCACGCACCAACGCCGCCACCGGCAAGGTGGCCAGGCTGGGCCGCGCCCTGGTGATCCCGTGGGCTGCGGTGCGCGAGCGCCGCCAGGGGCGCTGGCACTACCGCGTTACGATCCAGCCGCCGCTGCCCGAGCTGCCTGAAGATCCGGTGGCGGAGGCCACGCAAATCAATGCTGTCATCGAAAGGATGGTACGCGCCGCGCCCGAGCAGTACCTCTGGCAGCACAAGCGTTTCAAGAAGCGCGGCGAAGGCTATCCTGACGAGTACGCCGGGATGCGCTGAGGCCAAGTCGTGATAATGCAGACCAGCGCCGAGTGTGGAGTCACGGGAGTCAAACCCCCGGTGACCGGTCCTGGAGCAGGCGTGTTTCCGAGGTCTTGCTCGGTGATCAGGCCCTAGGCGCTCGGCTCTGGGCTCTCGACTGCATGGTTACGGCTAAGTCGCGTTCAAGATGGGACTAATGCGGAGTCCGTATAGGAGCGTGCTTGCACGCGATAGCGCCTCATTTTCAGAGCCAACTGGAACGAGTCCGGCGCGCTGTGGTCGGCCCAGAGAGCGTGGCTGAGCGTCGGCCGGGGGAACTGGAAGTGCTGTTTCTGCGCAGGGAAACCCTTCGCCAGCCGCGCACCGCGGCACTCCAACTGCCGGTGGGATCGTGCTTGGCCGAGATGCCACACTTCACGTCCAGTTGCCCCCCCCGTGAAAGGGGGCCTTGTCGGAGCGCAAAATGAGAGTATGCCCTACGCGCCCTTTCGAGGGGCGCTCGCTCATCACTGCTGAAACTTTCATTATGTGCACCGGCGATCGTATGAAGGTACGGGCTCACGGCTAGCGATATAGGCTCAGCGACGTCTGGGGTCGGACTCAGCCGAAGGCAAGGATTTGCTTATCGGAGTCCTCTGTCGTGAGCGGTTTGTCTATATCTGGATTTTTGCGGCTCCAGGATTATGTACTTACGATTGAAATAGGCGAACGTGGAAGCAATCGTTAGGAGTGCTATCGAGGCAACTGCAATAGCGTCAAAAATCTTGCTGTCTTTCTGGTAGATTGCTGCCTTCCAGATGCATGAATAGTACACAGGCGTACGCGCATTCGGACTTCCGCGGCTGGAGCATACCCCGACGTCGCAGAAATATCCAATGCGATTATTCTCGTTATCATAGAGGAAGCCGTTTGTGCCGAAGTAGTCAACCATTCGGCCAGTTGGCCCGTAAAGCTTACCATGCCTTGTCATCTCTTGCTTGCGAACCAACGAGCTATCAGTGACTTCGAATTCGCCAGAAACCAAGCTCAGACCCAAAACGCCTAAACCGAGACCCAATGAAAACACTAGACCAGTGATGCCGAGAACAAACCAGCGCGTAATGTATTGCGACTCCAATATAATCCATTCCTCGCAATAGTCCGCAGGGGGCTCTGAAATATTCAGTGGTTTTCGATGCACGAAGGATCTTTTCTTTGCGGAACGCATCATGTGAGCCACGGCGAACCATGGAAATAGGTTGGAATACGGACGCTATCTCGCCGTTGGCTCTGCTGACTGGTTCGGTTTCCGGTTTTCATCGCCAGAACTGCCACCAAGGTCTGGGAGTATCCGTGTGCGCTTGCTTGCGAGGCGGGGTACGGAACTCAGCATCAGAGGTAATGGTTACGGTCAAAAATGTCTCGTGACGGTCGTGATCCCTGATCCCATGGATCTTCTTCATTCCGTCCGTCGGCGGATATAGGCAGACGATCAAAATATCGACGCCCAGATCCGAATACTGCGGATAGGTCTGCAAGAACTGGCCGGAAGCGACAAAATCGAGATAGGTTGCCAGCTTCTTCTGCAAGGCGTCTTCGCGTTCAAGCGCGTCAGGAATCTCACCGCCATCGTACGCCACCAAGGACACCTTCTATTTGCCCGGGGCGAGAAGAACGATGTCGATGGGGTTTGGGGCAACGAGGCTCATCTTTGTTCGGCCAACACCCCGGGGCAGCCACGCCGAACCGGGGATATTGATTGGAAGGCAGACATGATAGAGGCGTCGCGCTGAGACCGCTGGTTAGGCCGATGCTTCCTTCCATCCATAGATCGCAGCAACCTGCGCTCTCATGCGTTTGGACATGCGTGGCAATAAGACCCTCGTGGTGAAGTGACCGCAATAGACGCCTGATCGGGAGTATGCCCAGTCGGAGATCACCTCTTCAGAAACGTCGACCACACTCCCAAGTGGCAATCCATCAAGGCCATCAGGATCATTCGCGAACTTTCCGACGAACCCTGACCCACGCGTTTCGAGAGAGCCGACCCAACAGTGCTCGCTCCCGCCTTCAACGGGAAACCGGACCTTGATCGCGAAATTGGCCATATCAGGAGCGGGAGACGCCAGCGCAATCCGGAACTCGGGGAGCGAGGCCTGCGCTTGAGCGAACGCCTTCTTCATCTCGGGATGATCCTCCGGAAGGTAAGCGATATCTTGCCGTCCGAAACCGAGTAGCTTTCCGAGGAGCAGCAATGGGCTGAACACGATCAATAGAAGTATCCGCAGTAAGATCATACGGTTCTTTTGCCTAACGATTACGGATGAGGGATGCCGGGCACCAGAGAATTCCGGAGGAAGCGACGATTTCCCGGCGTTCTCGCTGGCCGCTGGTGCGGCTGTTTCGGTTTCAAGGATGCTTATCTTTTACCTCAACAAGCGTTGGTTTGGATTCATCCCCGGTAAGAATGTACGAAAGACCACCACGAACTTCCGCTTTAATATCCACTTGGCTTTCGGGGTCGTGAGGGCGGTGTGGCCAGTGCTGGATCCCTACTTTAAATACGTGTTCTCCTGAACTAACGACCACTCGCGGCCAAGCATCAGTATGCTTGTCGATTTGCTCCCTTGTGGCCTCGCGGCCATCGACCGACACTATACGAAACACATACTCATTCTGGATTTTGGGATCACTGTGTGGCGAAAAGATCACTTGATCGGAGACAAAGGCATTCTCAGTAGCGGACACGAAGAGCGGCATTGCTGTACCGATCAGTGCGAGGCAAAATAGCAAACGTTTTTGGATATTCATAAGGAAATTTTGGCCGAACGTCACAGGTGTGCCATGCCGGATACCGGGCGGCGATTGGAAAACGGACGTGATCCCGGCATTGGCACTGGTTTTTGGTTGGGTCTATTCAGTTAAGTATACGCGGATGAGACCATCCGGTATGCCGTGCACTACTTCGTAATTCACGTAGGTCTCCGTCTCTTGACTGTCGTCCCGCGTAAACGTGGCATTGAAATCTCCGATTTCCTTGATGTGCCAGGTCCAAGTCGATGCTTCATTTGAAGGAACTCCCTTCATGTAGCCCGTTGCTCGTATATGAAGATCAAGATCCGCAAGTTCCCAAACTCCCTTCATCTCTATTGCTGCATTTCCCCGGATCTTCAATGCGAAAGACCCGTCGTTCCGGAATGCAATCCGTAACGTACCCGGAAGCCCGCCGAACGTCGCATTCTGCAATTCCCAGACGCCCAGGAGCTTGGCCCTTATGCCGCCATCCTCCGCGCTGCACGGAACAGTGAATAGCAGAACCAGAAGTAGTAGGGTTTTCATATTCGCCCAACGATATAAGCTCAGAGACGCCGGGAATCGGACTCGGCCGAAGGAACGGATGATCTTCCCGGCGTTCTCTGTAGCGACTGGTTCGGCCAGTTATTCATTCTGGAAAACCAAGGTTTTTCATCAAAATGTAGCCCTCTGTCAATCGATAGGCTACAAATGCAGCCCATCCATTGGCCGCGAGAACTACGACTGCGCATCGAATCCATGCTAAAACTCTTTTCTTCGTGAACTCCGCAACCCAGTAGAGGTATGTAACTTCGATTCCTAGGAGCCTGTCGGACTGAGAAATCAGCCCTGCCGTCGGTGCGACCCATATTTTCACGGTTATTGGCCTAAAACCGTTTTCCGAGGAACCGAAACCGATTGAGTCCTCGC
>CAJCBL010000349.1 GCA_903960515.1 uncultured Verrucomicrobiota bacterium | reverse complement strand
GCAGCGAGGAGAACGATGAGCTTGGTTTTCATAGAGATTGGGAAGGAAGATGCGAGGACATCGGCCGCCTGAGCGGAAAATTGAGGTGAAGTCCCCGGCTAACACTTCCGCCCTGTCCCTAATCCGACCCGAACTGACCGGAGAACTGACCGACCGGTGAACTGACCCTAATCCGACCCCTGAAATCGGAACGGACGGAAAGCGGCGGATTTTCGATTTGGATTGCCGATTTTCGCTTGGGGCGGCCTTCGGAATCGCAGAGGGGACCCCCTTCTGCCCCGCCATACAGCGTGGCAGGATTCAAAGTATTATGTACGCAATCACTGAAATCCCATTTGGGGACAATTGGTGCGCGCCCTGGAATGAACTGTCAGATGGTATACGGCCCAAGAAAGCGTATTCCGTTGAAATGGATCAGGTGCGACGGAGCATCAGCCACCCACACCTCTGTCTCCCATGCGATTTCGCCAAGGTAGCGGCCCATGATGGATCGGTTCGGGAAGGCGGTTACATAGACTAGTCCCGCCTTCGAACCGGCAAAGAGCTTGGCGAGTTCGGCGTGGCGTTTGCCATCGACCGGTCCGTGACTGGTGACTGCCTCCACAAGCAAAAGCCACTTATTCTTGGTGAAGTGCAAGACCACATCCGGCATCTTGCCATGCGAGTCCACATTTACGCCCAGCTCAGCCAGCAGCGCGGCGTTGAAGTAGCCCCACTTGTCGCCCGTGTCACCGGCATATACCAGCACGCTGCCCGGCGCAAAGCTGGGCGCGAAATCCTTGATGATGGCTCTGATCAGCTCGCTATGCGTTCCCGGGCTGAGTGTGATTTCCTTGCCGGGTGCGATCTCAACCGGGATGCGGTTGTGCTCACGCTCCTTCGCATACTTGGCGACCAGCGTTTCACGCTCGGCCAAGTAGGCGGTGAGTTTGGTGTGCCACTGCGGTGTCCCGAAGGTGTGTAGCAGCTGTAGCGTAGCGGGTTCGATCTGATAGACCGCCTTCGGGCTATTCACCGGACGATCAGGCTTATCCGGATTGTAGAGCGCCACGCCTGCATCGCAGAACTGGTGCATGGTCTGGCGGCGGAACGTTTCGCGGGTGTTCGGTGCGTACTCCTTGCCGTAGTGCTCCCGCGCCCAATCCATGATCGGCGTGATGCCGATAAGCGGGTATTCTGCCTTGGCCCAAGGCTTGCCCGGCGTAAGGTTCAGCAGGGCCAGCAACGACAAGGCGGAACGTTCGTTGTGCTGCGCTCTGGGGAGGCCCAGCGAAACGATGATATGGTTCGCGGCCTCGATGTATGCGATCTTTTTGTCGGTCATGCAGTCAGTTTTCCCATTTGCTCGTCGATCATGTATTGGGTGATTTCACCGTGCTGCTTGGCCCATTTGCCCAGCTCGATCAGCGACTCACGGCTCGGGTATTTCATCAGCTTGAGGTCGGTTGCGTTGACCTGCGTGTGGCCGTTGTAGCGGCGGAAACTCTCGTCCACGGCGGTCGTGTTCAGGAACAGGGCCAAGCCCCTCGCCAGTAGCTCGGGCAAGCCGCACTTGTTCTCGTGGTAGAGGTTGATGTGGTTCTCGAAGCCCAGCTTTGTATGGTCGCCGAAGGACGAAGGTTCAATCACGCTCGCCACCACGCGGCGCTTCTCTTCCTTTGATGAGTAGCGCCGCACCACGCAGTAGAAACCATTGGGATATAGCCACTTTTCGGTCGCCCCGTTGCGCATTATAGCGTTTGGTTTCTTCAATCCCGGCACCGGCCACACGATCTTGGCGCTGCTTAGGTGCCCCGGATAGATCAAGGGCACGGAGCCCTCTTCGGGCATGAGCCGCAGGTGCTCTTTCAGCCGGAAGTCAACCACCGGCCCGGTCGATACTTTGAGGCCCAGATCGGCCAACGTATAGCGCACATCGGGCGATAGCTCGATAGCGCATTTCTCGGTCGACGTAGGCACATGGATGAAACGCTCCGGGTTGTCCGGCAAGACGATCCGTTCGAATGGGTGCTCGTGGCTGGCAAAGTCGGAGAAGCTGTCGTCGGTCGACGTACTGATCGTCACCGGTCCCTGCAGGCCGCCTCGCTCAAGGCGAAGTATTACGTTCTCTTGCAGCACTTCATCGTTTTTGAAAGCCTTGTTTCGCGACTTGAAAAGGTGCATGTGGCGGATGGCTGCACGCTCAAGGATGAAGTTGCGGAACG
>CAJCBL010000348.1 GCA_903960515.1 uncultured Verrucomicrobiota bacterium | reverse complement strand
CCGATCTATCCTGCTCGACATCAACATGCCGGGGCGCAGCGGACTCGATGTCCTGCGCGACGCGAAAAGCCTCTGCCCCAAGGTGCCCGTTCTGGTGCTCAGCGCCTACCCCGAGGAGGAGTTTGCGCTGCGCGCGCTCAAGCTCGGGGCCTCTGCCTATCTCAACAAGCAGATCGCCTCGGCCGAGATGGTGGTCGCCATTCGCAAGATACTCAGCGGTGGAAAATATCTTACCAGCTCGCTGGCCCAGAAACTGGCGGACAGCTTGGGCGAGGATCTGCAGAAGGAGCCACATGAGAGCCTGTCGCTGCGTGAGCTGGAGGTGCTGCGCATGATCGCCAGCGGCCATTCGACGAAGGAGATCGCCGAGCAGCTTGCGTTGGGGGAGGCGACCATCGCCACCTATCGCGCCCGCATCTCCAAGAAGATGGGACTGTTCACCAACGTCGAGCTCGCCCGCTACGCCCTGCAACGCAAGCTGGTGGAGTAGGGGCGGTGCTTGCCGACGTACCGTCGGCGCTCGGACCGCGGCGGGCCGACGACCGGCGTCCCACCGGCTGCTCGATTTGTAGAGCGTGTTTGCACGCGATCTGCGCTCAAAATCGCGTGCAAGCACGGTCTCCTACGACGAACTGCCCTGCCCGGGCCGCTCCCGACGGGCGTGTAGCTGTTTTCAGCTACACACGCGGTTGGGTATTCCGGACAAAAGAATCCGAGGTTCACCCCTGTTCGTCCTTCGAGCGCGGACCGATGTACCTCCCGCACGATGATCATCGACTCCACAGCGCTTCGCTCGACTAGGCTCCTGATAGGGGCGTCCGGCCTCGGTCGGTTCGCCCACTCGGTGCCGGATCTTGGGACACACCTTCCTTTGTGCCTTTGCGGTCACTCCGCGAGGGGCGGTTTTTTCAGATTCTCCGTATCCCCGGGAGAGGAACCGCAAAGGCACATCAATCTCACATGCGCGGTCGGCGGCACCTGTCGGCGCGCCGGGCGTGCGGTTGCCCCTCGCGGCCTGCGTTCTGATGGCTCTCTCCCTCTTCTCTCCCACGGCCGGACAGTTCAACGCTTCCATATGACCGTTTCTTCAACCGTACAAAAGTAGGAATCCTATGTTCAAAAACCTGAAACTCGCCGTGAAACTGAACGGCTCGTTCATCGCCGTAGCCGGCCTCACCCTCATCCTGGGCGCGCTCGCCATCTTCAGCATGCTGAAGGTGAAGACCGTCGCCACCGCCCTATCACAAGAGAATGTCCCGGCCGTTGGCGTGGCCAACGAGGTCGAGCGCTCCGCGCTCGCCACCATGTATGAAACGCGCGGTTATGCCTTCACCGAGGATGCCCAGTACCTCGACAAGGCCCGCACGGAACTGGCCCAGGTGAAGAAGGCCCTCAAGGACGCCGGCACCCACGCCGAGAAGTACGAGCTCAAGGTCCTGGCCACCAACGCCAAGAATGCGGAGGAGAAAGCCCTCGAGTACGAGCGCCTGCTCAACGAGACGGTGAAAGCCTCCGAGGCGATGGAGAAGGAGAAGCAGGGATCGTTCGTCTCGGCCGCCGCCTTCATGAAGGCCTGCAACGAGTACCTCGCCGATCAGATGAAGAAGCTCGATACCGACATTGGCACGGCCATCGGCGGGAAGCTCACCGAGGAGAAGGTGCTGGAACGAGTGAAGAAGACGGTGATCTGCAACGACATCATCGATATCGGCAACGCGATCCAGCGCGGCACCTGGGAGGCCATCGCCGCCCGCGATCCCGACCTGTTCAAGGCGACCATGAAGAAGTTCGATGAGGTGACGCCGAAGCTCGGAGCTCTGAAGGCGACCACTACAGAAGAGAGAAATCTCCGTCAGATCGAGGACTGTCGCGCCGCCGGTGCGGCCTACCTCGGCAACATGGAACGCTTTCTCGCCAACTGGTTTGCCCGCGAAGATTTGGGCAAGAAACGCGGTGTCGCCGGCGACGAAGTGCTCAAAGCAGCGCAGGCCACCTCCACGTTCAACATGGATGCCACCGCGACCGCCGCGCAGGACGCCGCCAGTTCGCTCGCCATGTCCTCCAACGTCCTGATCGTGGGTTGCATCATCTGCGTGGGTCTCGCCCTCGCCCTGGGTATGATCATTACCCGCATGATCACCGGCCCGGTCGCCAGCCTAGTGGGAGGTCTGGGTCAGATCGCCATCGGCGATCTCTCCGCCCGCGTGAAGGTCGAATCCACCGATGAGATCGGCGCACTCTCCGTGGCCGCCAACGGCATGGCCGAGGCGCTCGACGTGAAGGCCAAGCTGGCCGTGCAGATCGGCGATGGCGACCTCCGCCACGAGGTGAAATTATCATCGGACAAGGATACTCTCGGCCTCGCGCTCCAGAAAATGGTGACAAATCTCCGCGATGTCGTGGCCAACGTGCGCTCGGCCGCCGAGAACGTCTCCTCCGGCAGCGAGGAGATGACCAGCACCGCCCAGACGCTTTCCACCGGCTCGTCCGAACAGGCCGCCTCCGTCGAGGAAGTGTCCGCCTCGATGGAAGAGTCCACCGCCTCCATCCAGCAAAACACCGAGAACGCTCGCCAGACCGAGAAGATATCGACCAAGGCCGCGACCGACGCCGCCGAGGCGGGCCAGTCGGTGGTGCAGACGGTGAAGGCGATGAAGGAGATCGCACAGCGCATCTCGATCATCGAGGAAATCGCCCGGCAGACCGACCTGCTTGCGCTCAACGCCGCCATCGAGGCCGCGCGCGCCGGCGAGCACGGCAAGGGCTTCGCGGTAGTCGCATCCGAGGTACGCAAGCTGGCCGAGCGCAGCTCCACCGCCGCCCGCGAGATCAGCAAGCTCTCCGCCTCCTCGGTGGAGATCGCCGAGGCCGCCGGTGAGATGCTCACCAAACTGGTGCCCGACATCCGCAAGACCGCCGACCTGGTGAAGGACATTGCCACCGCCAGCGAGGAGCAGAACAGCGGCGCCGGGCAGATCAACAAAGCCGTCCAGGAACTGGATAAGGTAATCCAGCAAAACGCGTCCGCGTCCGAGCAGATGGCCTCCTCCTCCGAGGAGCTCGCCAGCCAGGCCGAGCAGCTCCAGAGCGCCATCGAGTTCTTCAAGGTCAACGACGACGGCCGCGCCGCCGCCGCCCGCCGCAAGGCCACCGTGCAAGTCGCGCACTCCACCGTGCATGTCGGCAAGCCCGCCCCGGCCCACATCGCCAAGGCCGCGCTCGCCGACCTCAACCGGCCCGCGCCGAAGGCCAAGTTCGCCGCCAAGCCCGCCTCGGGCGTATCCATCGATCTCGGTGGCGGCGAGGCCTCCGACAGCAACTTCGAACGGTATTGAACCATGAGCACATCCAAAATCACCGAGACTGCCCGCTACCTCACGTTCCGGTTGGGCGACGAGCTCTTCGCCATCAATGTCGCCAAGGCCCGCGAGGTTCTCGACCTCAGCCACATCACCCGCGTGCCCACCGCGCCGAGCTACCTACGGGGGGTCGTCAACGTTCGCGGCAACGCCATCCCCGTGGTTGACCTGCGCCACAAGTTCGGCCTACCCCAGACCGCCGATACGCTGACTACACGAATCATTGTCATGGACTTGCTCATCGACAGCGAGAACGTCGTCGTGGGCGGCCTGGCGGATGCAGTGCACGAGGTGCTCGAACTGGAGCCCAATGAGATCAACGAGCCGCCCTCCATCGGGCTGCGCTGGCGCACCGATCTCATCCTGGGCATGGGCCGGCGCAACGACCGCTTTACCATCATCCTGGATATTGAGCGCGTCTTCTCGACCGAGAAAATCGAAGACCTATTGTCGTACAGTGAACCCGTCTCCGAGGTAGAAACACCTGAAATCGACACAGATCGTTGAATTCACCAGCCGGTCACACCAATAAGAGAAATAGCCATGAAGGGGAAATATCTGGGATATGCCAGAGTATCGTGGACGGATAGAACGGGGGACACCGGCTTAGGAATGCTATGGACTTCGATCGAATCGCTGCCGACTCCGGTGTTCCTGGTCGACGCACGTTTGGTGATTCATGAATGCAATGTAGCGGCCCGAGAGTGCCTTTCTGTCGAAAAATCCGCCGTCATCATGCGTCGAGGTGGCGACGCCTTGCACTGTATTCATGCGGCGGAATCGGCGGGTGGTTGTGGCGGAGGGGCATGCTGCCGGAATTGCGTCATCAGAACTATCGTTACTCAAGCTCTCATGGATAGACTCGTTGTGCGACACCGCGCACGGCTAGACATCAAGCGGGACGGCGCGGTGTTGAAGTTCTATGCATTGCTCACCGCATCGTTGTTCGATCATAGCAGCCGTCCGCTGGTGGTGCTTATGATCGAGGACCTACGTGAAATGCCGAGCGCCACCGCCTAATTCCCATTGGCGAGGCCTGCAAGAGAAGGCACAACATGACGGATACAATGCCCAACGACAACGCCATTGAAGGTGCCGCCTTGCCTCCGGGAAAGGTCTCGGCGATCAATCCAGAAAATAATGACGCGCCGCCTTCTCTGTATCAGACCGGAAATCAATTCCGGTCCGGGACGCAGCGTCGGGATTATAACCGCACCCGTTGCGCCAACCTTCCGTGAAGGCGTGTGCTACAGTGATAGGGAGTTTCTCAGATGAAAATTTACGACGGCGGGCGGTTTGAAACCACCCGCCGCCGGGAACTCACGCTTGGATGCGGGCGGGGCGCATGCCCTGCGTCATGGCCTCGGTCCGGGCGGCGTTGATGAACGCCCGTTGGCGGTTCGCCTCGGGAACGTTCCGGATCCGCTCCTCGACCTTGGTCTTGATTTCGGGGTGTTGCTCCACCCACTCCGCGATCTCCTGGTTGCGGCGCTGCGTCGTTTCGCTGCGCTGCATTTTTCCGAGCATGAGCTTCCGAATGAGCTGCTCCTTCGGGAGCTCCTGGTAGTACCCGTAGAGATCGGGGTTCTCCTGGATGAACTTGTTGATCTTGGCATCGATCTCCGGATTCACCCGGGGCGTCTGTTCCTGCGCCTTTCTTTCGGCGATCTGTTTAGCGAGCGGCATGGAAGCCTCCTGTTTTCCCCAGCCATTTGAGTGCAAGGCGGCTGGTCGCCAGTGGCATTGGACCTTGTTCGGGCGAACGCCGCCCAAAGTCAGAAATCGTCTTCATCGAAGTATCCCTCTCGGTTCGGGGTGAGACCACGGTGCTTGATGTCCATGACTCCTCTCTCGAATTCTTCCGCGATTCGTTTGGGGCGGCCTGCGGCGATCCACATCCGCACGAGCACGGAGATGCCGGGACTCATCTGGTAGGTCTCTCGCAGGTAGCGGTCCGCTTCCTCGAAATTCTCCCGAAGGTGGGGCGGCAGCGCGCCGACCAGCTCCTCCAGGACATCCGCATCGTTGGTTTCTGGTGTCATGGCGTGACCTCCTTCGTCGCCGCCGCCGGCTTCGGCCGCAGTTCCACGATTTCCTTGTTCAACTTCGCCAACTCGACCGCCAGCGCCTCGTTCTGTTCGATCAACGCCGCCATGAGCTGGTTTTGTTCGGCGATCTTTTGCTCCAGCTCTGCGGGCAGCGGATTCGGTACTCGCGCCGGATCGGCCACCGCCAACACCGGGCCGAGCGGCACGACGGTCGGGGCATTTGGATTCAGATTCCACGCGGCACCGGCTTCGCGTCGATAGATCGTATGGGCCTCGTGCAGCACGTTCGGGTCAGCCGGATCGACGTAACGGCCGACGGGGTACGCCTTGAGCGCCTCGCCCACGCGCACCTTCTCCATGTTGTACGGATCGAGTTGTGTGCCGGCCACGGGTGGTGGCGGCGCTTCGACTGGCGGCGGTGGCGCCGGCGGCGGCTTGGCCTTCGGAGGCGTGACCGTTTCGCAGCCGGCGAGCGCGAGGGAGAGGCAAAGCACGATAGCGTTAGTTTTCATGGCTCTTGTTCCAGAGATCTTCCACCCGGCGGTTCCCCCGCGTGCCCTGCACCTGATCAATGGTCTGGGTCACATAGAGGTAAAACTGTTTGCCGGCCGGCACGCGGACGTAGAAGCCGTCCCGGGCAATGGTTTCTTGGATCTGCCGGGCGTAGGCGTTGAGGACGTCGGCCGTGCCTTGCAGCCCCGCGTTTCGCGCCGAACCGCTCGTCACTTGCGTGACGCCGAAGGCGGTGGTTTGCGTCTGAAGCTGTTGCAGACCGTTCGCCACACCGGCGAGGAAGGTGGAGGCGAAGAGCTTGATCTCCTGCATGTCGTCCGTGCGCAGAAGGTCGCCGACGAGCCCCGCGGATCCGTCCCGCAGTCCGAATTCCCCCGTCGTGTCGTCCTTCGACCGGTCCAGCGCGATGCCGTTGAGGACCAGTTCGGTGCCATTCATGTCCGAGCCGTCGCGCCAGACGACAACCCATCGGCCGGAGGCCGCGATTCTCTCGCGCGAGCGATCCAACGCGGCCCGCCCGTGGACTTCCGCCCCGGCCGGGATAACTAGCCGGCCGTTGTGCCAGACGTCGTCGGTCACCAGGCCGATGACCGGCGTTTCCATCTTCGACGATTCGAGGGTGATGACCGTCTGGCAGGGGATTAGCCGGCCGTACGGCGCGTATGTCTTGGAGAGCTCGTCCGCCTCTTTGAGCGGTGTCTCGGCCACCATGAGCGAGAGCGGCAGGGGGCGCGGCCTCGGCGGCACCGGCTCGGGGCCCTTGCCGCGGCCGGCGGCTGTACGCTGGGCCGGTGGTTGTTTCGCGGTCGCGGCCGGATCCTCGCCTAGTTTCGCCTCCGGCACAGGAGCCGGTGGTTTAAATGCCAGCCCAACCCGCGTCATCAGTTCATGGATCGGCCCCGGCTCCTCCGTTTCCACCTTGGTCAACTGGGCGACCTGCGCCTGCTCGCGAGCGTGACTGCCGTACATAAGCAGGCCGCCCACCGCCACGAAGCTGGCTAGAAGGACGAGGTGCCCCGGCGGCGATTGAAAGAAACGCAGGATACGCATGGTCACTCCGGCACGATGAGTTTCGCGTCCCGATCCACTCGCGAGACGACGATGCTGAAAGCGTTCTTCACGCTCAGGTTCGCCCGGCCGCCGGTCGGCGTGCCGGTGATGGCGAAGTACGCCGTCGTAGTCGCTTTCGCAGGGACGATCCCGGAGGCATCGACAATGGCGGGATAGTAGACATTGAGGCCAACCCGCGCCGCGAGTCGCTGCGGGAGGTAGTGCAACTCCGTCTCCCCGTGGTTCTCAAGACGTACCCGGAAGATGAGCGTATCCTCCGGGTCAAAACGAAAGACCTCTTCCACCGTGACCTGGAAATCCCGGTAGAAGCAGACGTTGCCAGGCGTGACGTGCTCGATTTGCCGGACCGCCTCCGGATACTGCTGGGCCACGAGCGAGAAGCCCTTCGCCTGATCGAGCAGTCCGAGCAGGTTCTCCGGCGTGAGTCGCTTTTGCGGCGCACGGGCGCGACCAGCAAAATTCTCTTCGATGAAAGTGACCGAGCCGAACGGCGCGGCGCTGTCCTGAAACCGGATGACGAAGGTGCGGCCCTTCCAGACAACGTTGACGGCGCCCTTCGCGCCCGGTTCGAGTGCTCGAACGCTGAAGAAGTGCTGTCCGGGGGTGTACGCCAACAACACCGGTGCCGGCGCCTCGGCACTGCCGGACACGTTCGCCCCTTCGATGGCGGTGAGCGCCGACGGGAACATCAGGGTCGTCGGCACATCGCGGCCGATTGCGATATGGTAGACCGTGCGCTCATCCAGCGGGAACTGCCTGATCGCGGCGGCTGGCGGCGGGAGCGGACCGGCCAGCGCGGCGACGCCTGCGAAGGCCAGTACGGAGGCGATCAATTGATAGTGTAGTCGATGCTCCATACGCCGAGAGGGTAGCGTTTGTTGGCGAGCATGTTCGGGTTTCTCACGAGCGTGAGCCTCAGGGTGAAGGCCGGGGCTT
>CAJCBL010000347.1 GCA_903960515.1 uncultured Verrucomicrobiota bacterium | reverse complement strand
CTTCACGACCGTGAAGGTAAACGGTTGGACGCGGATGAGCCTAGTGCCGCCCCATACCGCCGAATACCGTACCGAGGGCGCGCGGAATTCGCTTCCAGTCGCACCCTTTGCCCCGCTAGTTGCGCGGTTCCGGGCACCCGACGGGATTCCGGCTCGCCCCGTCGCCGCCCGGTGCCCACGTTGCCAACCTTTCCATGCGAGCCCACGCCCTTGCCGTCCCGCTTCTGTTTGCCGCCTGCGCCGCCGCCCGCCTGCTGGGCGGGGAGGCCACAGCGACTTTGCACATCGATGCCGCCGCAGACCGCCGGCCTATCAACCCGGAAATCTACGGGGTGGCCTTCGCGTCCACCGCCGACCTCCAGGAGCTCAACACCCCGCTCAACCGCTACGGCGGCAACCACACCTCGCGCTACAACTGGAAACTCAACGCCGACAACCGCGGCTTCGACTGGTTTTTCGAAAGCATCCCGCTCAAGAGCTCCGAGCCGGGGGCGGAGGTCGACGGCATCATCGCCCGCACCGTAGCCGCTGGCGGCCGCGCACTGGTCACCATCCCGGCCAACGGCTGGGTGGCGAAAATCGGCCCCAACCGCGAGCGCCTCTGGAGCTATTCGGTGACCAAATACGGCGCCCAGACCAGGGCCGACCCCGAGACCAGCCCGGATGCCGGCAACGGGGTGCGCGCCTGCGACGGCCAGCCCATCCGCGACAACGATCCGCTCGACGCCAACCAGCCGGCGACCCCCGAGTTCCAGCGCGGCTGGATCGAACACCTCACCGCCCGCTGGGGACGCGGTACCGACAGCGCGATCCGCTGCTACCTCCTCGATAACGAGCCGAGCATTTGGCACGAGACGCACCGCGACCTCTTCAAGGTGGCCCCGACCAGCGCCTATTTGCGCGACGCCCTCGTGGATACCGCCATGATGATCCGCAAGGTCGACCCGGCCGCGCGCATCGGAGCCCCCCAGGAGTGGGGCTGGGACGCCTTCTTCCACAGCAGCAGCGACCGCGAGTGGGCGGTCACCCACGGCCGGGAGGCGACCGACTCGCCCGATACCATCGCCCGCGGCGGCATGGACTATTTCCCCTGGCTACTGCGCGAGCTCGCCGCCCGGGAGAAGGAGTCGGGTGTGCGCCTGCTGGACATGGTAACCTTCCACTGGTATCCGCAGGGCGGTGAGTACAGCGGCGATGTGTCGCCCGCCATCCAGCGGATGCGCAACCGCTCCACACGCATCTTCTGGGACCCGGGGTACACCGACCCCACGTGGGTCAATGGCGTGGTGCGCCTCATACCGCGGCTGCGCGAGCTGGTGGCGGAGAACTATCCCGGCCGTACGCTCGGCATCACCGAATACAATTGGGGCGCCGAGGGCCACATCAACGGCGCCACCGCCCAGGCCGACATCTTAGGGCTCTTCGGCCGCGAAGGGCTCGACCTCGCCACCCGCTGGATGACCCCGCCGGGCGACTCGCCGACCTTCAAGGTCTTCCAGCTCTACCGCAACTACGACGGCCGGTGCTCGACCTTCGGCGACACCGCTGTGCGCCTCACCAACTCTGCCGATTCCGACGAGCTCTCCGCCTTCGCGGCCGAACGCAGCTCCGACGGTGCCCTCACCTTGATGGTGGTCGCCAAGTCGCTGGAGAACACCACCGAGTTGGCGCTCGAATTCCCCAGCGCCGGACCCACCGCAGGGGGAGGCGCCGCGGCCGGGGGCAATGTTGTCGGGGGTGCCGCGCTACAGGCGCAGGTCTGGCAGCTCACCGCGGCCAACCGCATCGAGCGGCTCGCGGATGTGCCGGTGCTTGCCGGCAAGGCATGCGTGAAGGTGCCGGCGCAGAGTGTGACGCTCCTCGTGCTGCCCAAGCCCGCGGCGAAGTAGGAGGCAACGCCACCCGGGCCGAGTCCGGTTTCCGGGCACCACAGCGGGTGCCCGGTCCCGCCCGGGGTGCCCCTGCAGCGGATCGAGCGAGTCGGGCCGAGGTGAGGCGCTGAACGACTTCGTCGTCCAGCTACGGCGATGGCATTCCTCGTGGCTGAAGCGCGAAGCGCTTCAGGTTCTCCCCGGCCGTGTCCAAGTACTCCAGATGCGGGGGCGGGCTCGGATCGTCACGGAAGCGATCCAGGGCCAAAGGCCCATCCTATGTCAGCCTCGGGCTACGCCCCAGGTATCGAAATCCCAACGCCCCCGAGCCCTGATGGAGCGGCAAGCCCGACGTTGGCCCAGCCGGCCGCCAAACCAGGGGCAGCGTCACGGTTTGTTTCGCACAGCCACCAGGGCGTCGATCGAGGCCCGGTTGCGCGGCTCGGCCAGGTACGCCACCACTTCGCGGGCGGTTGAGGGACCCACTACGGGGAGCAGTTCTCCAAAGGTGGCGTTGGCAAACCCCTCAAGACTGTCGAAGCGCAGGGCCAGTCTCTTGGCCGTTGTTACACCCACCCGAGGAAGCCCGAGGCCGCTGAGCACCCGCCACAGCCGGGCATGCCTGCTCTGCTCGATGGCGGCTAGCAGTGCGTCGGCGGAGGGTCCTCCGAAGCCCGGAAGTGCGGTGAGGTCGGTGCGGCGCAGTCGGTAGAGATCGGACACCTCGCGAACCAGCCCCCGGTCGACGAGCGTATTGACCGTTGCAGGCCCGAGATCCCGAATGTCGACACCGGACGCTCCGGTGAAGTGGTCGAGCCTCCGCCTCAGTTGCGCGGGACATGCGGAGTTGGGGCAGCGCACAGCGGCTTCGCTGGGAAGCTGCACAACCGCAGTGCCGCACGAAGGGCATTGCTCGGGGTATGCGAAGGGCGGGCGATCGGGCCGCCGCCGGGTGCGGTCCACGCCCACGATACGAGGGACAATCTCTCCGGCCCTCTCGACCACAACGGAGTCGCCCACCCGCAGGTCGAGTCGCGCGATGGTATCGCGATTGTGGAGGGTGGCTCGGGTCACCGTAGCGCCGGCGATCGATACCGGGGCGAGCTCCGCCACGGGGGTGAGCACGCCGGTGCGACCCACCTGGATGGTGATGCCGCGCAGCTCGGTCGTGGCCTGGCGCGGGGCAAACTTATAGGCCACAGCCCAGCGAGGGGCCTGCTCGGTTTCGCCCAGCGCGCGGCGGAGCGCCACCGAGTCCACTTTCACCACCGCACCATCGGCGGGATAGCCAAAGGTGGCGCGCAGGCGGCCGAGGTTCTGCACCGCCAGCCAGAGTTCGTCGGCATCATGCGCGAGTTGGATATCCCCGACAGTGGGCAGGCCCCACGCCCTCGCCTGCGAGAGGAATCCCCGCTGCGAGGCGGGCGTCGCCGCAGCCGGTTCGCAGGCACCCCATCCGTAGAATACAACCTCGAGCTTGCGCGTGGCGACCTCGGCCGGATCCAGCAGCTTCGCGGTGCCGGCGGCCAGAGTGCGCGGATGGGCGAAGGCGGGCTCGCCGTCTGTCCCCAATTCCCGGTTAAGCCGCGCGAACTCCGCCCACGACACGTAGACCTCGCCGCGCAGTTCGATCCTGTCTGGGGGCGGGTCCTGCGGACCGGAAGAATAGAGGGTCGCCGGCAGAGTGGCGATGGTGCTGAGGTTGGCGGTGATGTCGTCGCCCTCATTGCCGTCGCCGCGGGTTACAGCCCGCACGAGTCGTCCGTGCTCATAGGTGACACTCACGGCAAGCCCGTCGAACTTGGGTTCCACCACCAGCGTGGCCTCGCCATGGCCCAGGCGGGCGAGGAGCTGCCGGTGCCAGTTGCGCAGCTCCGCCTTGGAATAGGTCTTGTCGAGGCCGAGCATCCGCTCGCGATGCCTCCACGTGGGGAAGTCTCCGGTACGGTCGTCGCCAAGCGCGGCGGCGCCGGGTGAGGCTGCCGCGACCTCGGAGGGGAAGTCGCGCTCCAGCGCAGCCAACTCGCGCTTGAGCGAGTCGTAGGCGGAGTCGCTGATCTCTGGGGCGGCCCTGCGGAAGTAGAGCTCGTCGTGATGGGCGATCTTGGCGCGCAACTCCGCGATGCGCGCCCGGGCCTCCCCTGAGGATCCCGGGGCAATGGCTACGGCGGGTCTGGTGTTGGAAGCCGGAGACGGGGAGGAGGCAGGCGCGGGCACCGCCGGGGATGCAGCGGGCAAGGCCGCGATGCAGAGCAACAGAAGAGCCAGCACGGCAGTGTGGGCCAGCGCGGGCCGGCAGCCAAAGAGATGGCGACCGTTCATGGCGGGGATCTTCCTCCTGCCGGCGTTTCGGGCAATGAGGAAAACCATCCTGTGCCAAGGGCGCCGTGACATCCTCGCAACTCGCGGGAGCGCTTCCGCCTCCCTCTCGCGGGGTTGGTCCGCCTCACCAACGGTATGGGCGCTCCGATGCATCGGGCGGCGTTTCCACTGGCCTCCGCCACGGGCGCGGCGCACAAAGGCGTACCCGAATACCGTGAGTGCCTCCCTTTCCCCTCTCGACGAGAAGTACCGCCGCCTGCTCGCGATCATCGCAGCTCACGGCCGAGTGGCGGTCGCTTTCTCCGGCGGAGTCGACAGCAGCCTCCTCTGCCGGGCCGCGCGCGATGCGGTGGGCGACGGCGCCATCGCCATCACTGTCGCCGGTCCGATGATGCCGGGCAACGACCTCGAATCCGCCAGGCGGATCGCCGCCCTCACGGGTATCCGCCACCTCTTTATCGACGATCCGGAGATCGAGGAGCCCGTGGCGGCCAACCCCATCAACCGCTGTTACCATTGCAAGAAGACGGAGTTCGCCCGCATCGCCCAGCTGGCCCGACTCCACGGTGTGCACACGGTGCTGGACGGCTCGAACCTCGACGACGAGGGCGACTACCGCCCCGGCCTCACCGCGCTCGCCGAGCTCAACGTGGTCAGCCCGCTGCGGGCGGCCGGCCTGGGCAAGGCCGAGATCCGCGAGCTCTCCCGCGAGCTGGGCCTGCCCACCTGGGACAAGCCCGCCGCCGCCTGCCTGGGCTCGCGGGTGCCCTACGGCGAACGCATCACCCTGGAGAAGCTCCGCTCCATCGAACAGGCCGAGCGGGCGCTGCGCGCCCACGGTTTCCTCCAGTGTCGGGTGCGCCACCACGGCGACATCGCCCGCATCGAGGTGGCTCCAGAGGAGCGTAACCGTTTCTTTGACGCCGTGCTGCTCGACACCATTTCCGGAGAGATCAAGGCGGCGGGTTTCCGCTACGTCTGCCTCGAGTTGGAGGGCTACACGATGGGCAGCCTCAACCGCGCCTTGCCGGCGGGCATCGCTGCCCGTAGCGGAAGCGCTTCGCTTCCGCATTCCACCCATGCCTAAGCGTATCCTGTTCTACGACTGCTCCGCCGGCATCTCCGGCGACATGCACCTCGCTGCGATGGTCGACCTCGGCGTGCCGCCCGAGCACCTCACCGCCGAACTGGGCAAACTGGGGCTGGCCGGCTGGCGCCTGCATTTCACCCGCGACTCCCGCAAGGGTATCGGCGGCACCCGCTGCGACGTGCTGCTCGATGGCGAGGCCGCTCCAACCGCCCCGGGACACGCCGAGCTCCAGCCCCGCCCGGCCACCACCATCTTCAAACCGGTCACCAAACTTTCAACTCCACTAGCCCCCGGCCTGGCCGGGCCGCACGAGCATCGCAACCACCGCGACATCGTCGCGATGATCGAGTGCAGCACCCTGGCCGCCGGGGTGAAGCGGCGCGCCTTGGCGATCTTTGGCCGTATCGCCGAAGCCGAGGCCAAGATCCACGGCGTGCCCGTGGCGGAAGTGGGTTTCCACGAGGTCGGCGCGGTCGACTCGATCATCGACATCGTAGGGGCCGCCGTGGCTCTGGAGTGGCTGCGGCCGGACAGTATCCTGGTTTCGACCATAGAGCTGGGCGGCGGCTTTGTGCGGTGCGCCCACGGCAGGTTGCCCGTCCCCGCACCCGCCACCGCCGACCTGTTACGCGGCGCCCCGGTGCGCCTGGGCACCGTGCCGTTCGAGGCCGCCACGCCCACCGGTGCGGCCATCCTCGTGGCCAGCGCCGACGGCTTCACCGACAAACCGGATTTCACCATCGAGCGCATCGGCTACGGCATCGGCCACAAGGACGGCCCCATCCCGAACATCCTCCGCGTCTTTCTCGCCACGGAGCGGACCGCGCAGGATGCAGCGCCCGCCACTGGCCCGCAGGCCGAAACCGTCGTATCCGCTCCGCGCGAGAGCGCCGTGGTGCTGGAGTGCAACCTCGACGACATGACCGGAGAGACCGCCGGCTTTGTCCTCGAAAAGCTCCTCTGCGCCGGCGCCTCCGATGCGTGGATCACGCCCATCGTCATGAAGAAGTCGCGTCCGGCCATTACGCTCTCCGTGCTCTGCCCGCCTGGGCGGGAGTCGGCGCTCACCGGGCTGCTTCTGCGGGAAACGACCACCTTCGGCCTGCGCCGCCGCGAGGTCGGCAAACTCGCCCTCGAACGCACCTTCGAGGAAGTCGCCACCTCCCTCGGCAGCGTACGGGTGAAGACCGCCTGGCTGGACGGTCGCCGCATGAAGTCGAAACCCGAGCACGACGATCTCCGCCGCCTGGCAACCGAGCGAGATCTCCCGCTTCGCGAGGTCGAGCGCACTGTCCTTGCCGAGCTCGCTCAGCGGGAGGCGAAATCCGCCTCGGCGTAGGGCCGGTCCTTGTATCGGCGCCGCGTTGATCTCAGAGACCACCAACCCGTTTGAAACCGCAAAGAACACAGAGATCGCAGAGACCGAGTGGGGCTCTATCACCGCCGAGCACAGCATCCGGCACCGCCCGCCAACTCCACAATCCTCGCTGCGCCGTTTGCGTTTCCTGCGGTCAACAACTCCGACTTCCGTGTTCTCCGTGGTGACCGCGCATCTCCAGCCGCGTCGCCTCCCTCCTCGCTACCCACTACTCGCTACTGCCCCATGAACCGCGAAGCCCTGGCCCTCATTCTCGACCGCTACCGCACCGGCGAAACCGACCTCGCCTCCGCGATGGCGGAGTTGAAGGACTTTCCGTCGGCGGACCTTGGTTACGCGCTCATCGACAACCACCGCGCGCTGCGCACCGGCCACCCCGAGGTCGTCTATTGCGCCGGCAAGACTCCTGCGCAGGTTCGCGGTATCCTCGAGCGCATGCTCCAGGGCACCGGCGCCATCCTCGCCACCCGCGTGGAGGCCGCGCACTGGGAGGCCGCCCGCAGTCTCCCCGGTGCCCTCGTCCATGACCCGGTGTCGCGCACCATTGTTCGCCGGCCGGCCACTCCCGTATCTCCGCCGCAGACCTACATCGCCATCGTCGCCGCCGGCACCTCCGATTTGCCCGTGGCCGAGGAGGCCGCGATCACTGCCGAAGTATTCGGCAACCGGGTGGAGCGAGTGTACGACGTAGGCGTGGCCGGCCTGCACCGCCTGCTCGGCCGCCTGGAGTTGGTGCGAGGCGCGCGAGCCATCGTCGCCGTTGCGGGGATGGAAGGCGCGTTGCCCAGCGTGCTCGGAGGCCTGGTCGACAAGCCCATCATCGCGGTGCCAACAAGTGTTGGTTACGGAGCGAGCTTTGGCGGCATCGCCGCGTTGCTGGCGATGCTCAACAGCTGTGCCCCCGGGGTGACGGTGGTGAACATCGACAACGGTTTTGGAGCCGGCTACGCCGCCAGCACGATCAACCGGCTGGGGTAGGCGCCGCCTCGCGTTTCTTGCCGCTTACACGCCGCGATAGGCGCTAGCCGCGTCGCGCTCGCGCCAGAATCTGTTTTTGCACCCCCCTCGAACGGGGCGGGCGCGTTCGGGCGCTCGAACAACAGTGGCCATAATTGACCCCCAATCCGGCCACGCGGGCACCGGAGTCCATTTGGGGCTCCGGGCCACGGACGTGATCAATCCAGGGCGTCTTCGTCGTCGTCGTCCTCGTCGTCCGGCTCTTCTCCCGGTTCGTGGGCGTCGAGCTTGGCGAGAAGGTCCTCGCGGCGCGCCTGCGACTGTGTCCATCCGGCGGAGTCATGGCGATCCACAGCGGTCCAAAACGCGCGCTTGAGGCGGTGCGTGGTGCGGAGCTGTTCGGCGTAGGTCTCGTGCGGCGCGAGTGGCGGCCAGCACTCGATCCGCGCGGCGAGTTTCGCGAGACGGTGCCAATAGGCGGCGCCGTGCGCGTAGGTCTTGGGTTGTTTGCGCGTGAGGATCGAATCAAGCAGGGCGCGGAAGAGGGCGGTGGCGGCGAGTGGGAACGCCGTTTCGAGTTTCTCGGCCAGCGGCAGGAGGTCGAAATAGAGGCCACCGTTCAGCTCCTTCGAACGCGCGAGGGCGATGCCGGCGGCCTCCGCCGGCTCGCCGATGGCGACGAAGAATCGCATTGCGCCGACTACATCCACGCCGCCGGTACGCACGAAGTCGCGGGCTTCGATGCGGCGGGCGGTACGCTCCTTCTCCGGGGTGGACGCGAGGGCGTCGGCCATGCGCTCCGCGGTCGGCGCAGCCCGGAAGCGCTCCCAACGAGTGCGGTGTTCACCGTCGGTGTCACCGAGGACCTTCGCGATAGCGGCGCGGGTCTCGTACCAGTCGCCGTCGGGGTTCCAACAGCCTTGGGGTGAGGGCGGCAGGTGTTCGAGGGCTTCCTGCGCACGGCCGGCGTCGAGGAACCGGCGGGCAACTTCCAGGGCGACATTGGGCACTTTGTACCGAGGACCTCCGTGATAGGCGGCCTCGGCAAAGAGATCGGGATCGCGGCGGGCCGCGGCGATCGCCTTGAGCCGCCAAGCGACGCTGCCGGAGCGTTCGCCGCCGGAGCGCAAGGTCTCACGCAGCTTGGCGACGACGGTGTCGACCTCCGGTGCGGCAAGTCCGGCGACGATAAGGCGCGGGAGTTCGCCGCGGCAGCCGTAGCGGTCGCCGTCGATCAACCGCTCCCAGACGGGCAGCGCCTCGGACGAGGGAAATTCCTTCGAGGCGGCGGCGAAGATCTCACAGGCTCGGCGGAACACCCCACCGATTTCGCCGTAGGAGTCGTCGGCCGACTCCATTGCGGCACTATCTCGGCCGATGAAGTCCGCGAGCGCGGCGAAGGCCGCCGCCGGGGCCGCCGGCAGGAGTTCGCGTTCGACGAGGTCGAGCACTTCGTGGAGCTCGGAGCCTAGGGCGGCTGCTTCGCTCCATCGATATTTGGGTGCCGCCGCGAAAACCATGGCGATGCGCTTCTCGATGCGTTGGGCGAGTGCGTTCGGTGGCCGTTGTGCGGCGAACAAATCAACCACCTGCCGATGCACGCGCGGGTCATCCTCGGCAAGTCGGGCGATGAAGGCGACGAGCCGTTCCGGTGGCAGTGCAGCCAAACGCGTTTCGAGGGAGCGACGGGCGGAGTCGATGTCGGCGCACAGGGGCGATTTCATTGCTTGGAAGCGTCTGTGCCCCGCACAAAGGAGTCGAGCCAACGAGGGCCACTCGTCCGGGTGGCGGTACCTGCGGTCGACCGCCACGCCCGACGCTTCCCCGTCCGGCAACGCCTGCTCCCACAATCCACGCTTGCATCGCCTGCCCGCGCCCTACGCCATCTCCAGCGCCCAACGTTCCGTCTTCAGCCTTCCGCCTTTCCGACTTCCGCCTTCAGCATTCTGTCTTCCGTCCTACTCGATACCCGCTACTCGCTTCTCGCTACTTTTCTCCATGTCCGCCTCGTCCAACTATACCGAAGACAACATCAAGACGCTCTCGTCCACCGAGCACATCCGGTTGCGCCCCGGCATGTACATCGGCCGGCTCGGCAACGGCGCCCACGCCGAGGACGGCATCTACGTCCTGCTCAAGGAGACCATCGACAACTCCATCGACGAATTCACGATGGGCTTCGGCAAGAAGATCGAGATCGAGCTCAACGACCGCACCGTGCGCGTACGCGACTACGGCCGCGGCATCCCCTTGGGGAAACTGCTCGAGTGCGTATCCGTAATCAACACCGGCGCCAAGTACGACTCTGCCGCCTTCCAGAAGGCCGTAGGCCTCAACGGCGTCGGCCAGAAGGCCGTCAACGCCCTCGCCATCACTTACCGCGCCCAGGCCGTGCGCGACGGCCAGACCAAGGTCGTCGAGTTCGCCGCCGGCAAAGTCGCCAAGGAGGGGAAAGTCGCCAAGACCGACGAGCGCAACGGCACCATCATCGAGTTCACCCCCGACCCGTCGATCTTCGACGCCGACTACAAGTTCCGCCCCGAGTTCATCGAGGACCTGCTCTGGAAGTATGCCTTCCTCAACCGCGGGCTCACCCTCTACTTCAACGGCAAGCCCTTCAAATCCGAGAACGGCCTCGAGGACCTCCTCAAGAAGAACCTCAGCGGCGAGACCCTGTACCCGATCGCACACTTCGATGGCGAGGACATCGAGGTTGCGATGACCCACGGCGCCCACTACGGCGAGGAGTACTTCTCCTTCGTAAACGGCCAGCACACCACCATGGGCGGCACCCACCTGGTCGCCTTCCGTGAGGCCCTCGTGGAGACCGTGCGCATGTTCTACAAGAAGGACTTCGACGCCGCCGACATCCGCCAGTCCATCTTCGCCGCCATCGCCATCCGCGTGGTCGAGCCCGTATTCGAATCGCAGACCAAGACCAAGCTCGGCTCCACCGACGTCGGCCCCGGCGGCCCCTCGGTCAAGCAGTTCATCGCCCAGTTCCTCCAGCACCAACTCGACGCCTGGCTCCACAAAAACCCCACGGCCGCCAGCGCCATCCTCCTCAAGATCCAGGCCAGCGAGCGCGAGCGCAAGGACCTCGCCGGTATCCGCAACCTCGCACGCGAACGCGCCAAGAAGGCCTCCCTGCACAACAAAAAGCTGCGCGACTGCCGCTTCCACCTGGGCGACCGCGACAAACGCTCCGAGGGCAGCACCCTCTTCATCGTCGAGGGCGACAGCGCCGCCGGCTCTCTCACCGCCACGCGCGACGTGGCCACCCAGGCCGTATTCGCCCTCAAGGGAAAGCCGCTCAACACCTTCGGCCTGTCCAAGAAGGTCATCTACGAGAACGAGGAGTTCCACCTCCTCCAGTCGGCCCTGAACCTGGAGGACGGCATGGACGGCCTGCGCTACGGCAAGGTCGTGATCGCCACCGATGCCGACGTGGACGGCATGCACATCCGCCTGCTGCTGATCTCCTTCTTTCTGCAGTTTTTCCCCGACCTGCTGCGCAACAACCACCTCTATATTCTGGAGACACCGCTCTTCCGTGTGCGCAACAAGAAGGAGACGATCTATTGCTATTCCGAGGACGAGAAGCGCACCGCCACGGCCAAGCTCGGCGCCAACCCGGAGACCACGCGCTTCAAAGGGCTGGGCGAGATTTCCCCCGGCGAGTTCAAGGATTTCATCGGCGAGCGCATCCGCCTGGAGCCCGTCTCGCTGGCCAACCTGCACAACAGCGACGGGCTGCTCTCCTTCTTCATGGGCAAGAACACCCCCGACCGCCAGGGCTTCATTATCGAAAACCTCCGAGTGGAGAAGGATCTGGTGGAGACGGCGTAAGGAGAAGTCGATGGCGGTGCCGCGCAGCCTGACCACTCGCCACCGCCCAGCAGTCGCCGCCCGCAGCCTACTGTTGGCCGCCGAGCCGCCGCTGGCGCACGGCGAGGAAAAAAGCCGTGCCGCCGCCGATCAGATACAGGTGGTAGGTCAACAGACGCCAGATCAGCACCACAGCGCCCACCAGGGGCACCGGCACGAAGGCGGGCAGAATCAGCGCCGCCAGCACTTCTACTGCGCCGCCGCCGCCGGGCACGACGACCAGCATCGAGAGCATGAACAGCAGCCCCTGGGCGAGGAACAGCGGCACCGGGTTCACCCGGGAGCCCATCGCCAGCAGGATGAGCGGCAGCAGGCTGTAGCGGCAAGTCCACTGCACGCTGGCCAGCACGAAGTTGAGCACCAGCGCGCTCTTGCGCCGGCCCCACAGCAGCGCCAGGGCGTCGCGCATCCGCCGCAGCGTACGCGAGGTCGCTCGCCGTAGGAAACGGTGGCGCGCCGCCAGTCGCCGGCTCCGGCCGAAGTGCGTAGCCCTGGCGAGGCGCTCGATGCGGCGATGAAACCCGGCGCTGCGCAACAAGGCAGCCAGCAGGACTGCGCCTAGCGCAGCCATAGTGAGCACTGGCAGTACCGCGCGTCCGTTCATTTGCTCCAGCACCCGCGCGAAGAGGCTGTCATGCACCATCACCCACGCGGCGACGGGCGCCAGCAGGCAGAAGAAGAGCACGTCGATAGCGGCGTCGGAGGCCAGCATCGAGCCGCTCTGGGCCACCGGTACTCCGGCGCGGTGCAACAGTGTGAGCCGGATCACCGCGCCTCCGATACCCGCCGGCGTGGCCGCGACACCGAACTCCTGCGACAGCGAGGCCTGCAGCGCCGTGCGATAGGGGAGCGGATAGCCCAGCGCCCGGCAGAACAACCACACCCTCGCGCCGTTGCAGGCCCACGCGGTGAATACCATCGCCGCCAGCAGCGGCAGCCACAACGGGTTGAACGTGCGCAACTGCGTCCAAGTTTCCGGCCGCACCGTGAAGAAGAACACGCCCACCGTGGCCACGCCGGCCAGCGCCACGCCCTGAAGCACCCAGCGCAGCATTCTCCTGGGATCGATGTGGACGGGGGCGGTCATGCAGGGAGTAGCGAGGAGCGGGTAGCGGGTAGCCAGTAGCCTGAAGACGGCGATGGCGGGGCGCCCCGCCCGTAGGAGCGTGCTTGCACGCGATTCCAGCGGTTAAGCGCGTCCCGGCTCGATTCCGCAGCGAAGTCCCCAAGGCTGAAGCAGCCCCCCCAACCCATTGATTCGCTCACGTCGCGCCTCCCAGCGGCGGCGTACCGGCCGGTAGCAGATCGCGGTAGCATGCCGCAGCACGTCCCCGCAGGTTGCGCGCGATCGCCGCGCGCACCGAGGCCTCGATCGAAGGATACGCAAAGTCCACCGGGTGCACCGCCACCCGCAGCACGGTGGAGCGGCGCTTGAGCGCGCCCCAGAGCCGCACCCAGCCGCGCGAGCATACCCGCCGCCACGCAGCGCGAGTGCTCCATACCAGCGTAGGCGCGGGTATCCTACGGGCCGGGATCTGCGTTCCGTCGTAGGAGCGTGCTTGCACGCGATCTGGACTCGATTCCACCCCCGACGCCATGCTCGCCTGCGAACAGTCTCCGCTGGGAACACCGTTGCCCAATTCCTGCCCTGGCTGCAGCAGCTCCACCTGGCCCCAACGTGTGGTGTAATGGAAACCCAGGGCCACAAGCGCGGCCCGTCCGCCCTCGCTCAGCAGCCACGCCGGCGCCGTGAACCCCCAGACCGGCACCCCGCAGCCTTCGGCCACGATGCGCAGGCCCTCGCGCAGCCGTATGGCTGCCTCGGCCTGATCGATCTGATAGAACTCCCCCTCTCCTGCGGTGTAGTGGCGGCCCATGGCGCGCTGCACGGCGTTGCCGGTGACGGCGTCGGCGCGGTGCAGGTAGGCGTGCAGACAGATCTCGTGCCCCTCGGCGGCGAGCCCGCGCAACCACGCGGCGAATTCAAGGTCCTCGTTGCATGGCGACGCCCCGTGCCAGCGTGGCACCACCAGCAGGGTGGCCCGCGCCACGCCAAGCCCGCGCAGCATCGCCAGAAACCGCTCACACTGGGCCCTCGACCCGGGATGCAGGTCGTGGAAGGAGACGATGAGTTTTCTATCGGTGGCCACAGCCTGCGCGTGCAAACTCATACCCGCCCCGAGTTCGGGTTGTGCTTTGCGAAGTCCATGAAGACGGTGGCGAGGTAGACCGGCTCCGAGGTGAGGTGGTCCCACTTCGAGATGCGCCGGCGGGCGAGCAATTGGAAGCCGTAGCGCTCGAACATGCGGGCGGTGCGGGTGTCGTCGCGCACCTGCATCTGTCCAAATACTCCGCGCACGTCGCCTCGGGCTGCGAGGGCCTTCACATAGGGGAAGATCAGGATACGCGTGGCCTGCCCGTTGCGGTAGTCGGGCAGGAGGTTGATGTGGAAATGCGCGGCGCGCTCGGGAGTGGGCGGCGTCTCCTTGCCGGCGCGGGTAAAGATCCACCACAGGAATTTCAGGCTCGCTCGGTTGTAGCGGAGGGTGGCGATGCGCCACAGGCCTTTGGGGACGATCACAAAGGAGAGCAGCAGCGCGCTGATCCAGGCATTGTTGCGGTAGCGGCGGCTGCCCAGCAGGTAGCCCACGATCTCGCCGGTCTGGTCGTCCTCGGCGATGAGGGAGTGCTCGTGCTCCCAGTCGGTGTAGTAGCGCGTGAGGTAGTCGGCAAAGACGTCGCGGTCACAGAAAACCGGATCGATCGGGTTGCCCATGCAGCCGGTATCGGCGCAGATGCGGCGCACGGCGGCGCGATCGGCTGGCTGATAGGGACGGACTCGACAGGAGGGCATCGGAGGAGCGAAGGCAGAATGCAGAATGCAGAAGGCTGAAGGCGGAAGGCTGAAGGCGGAAACCGGAAAGGTGAAGGAGGGCGCGGGGAATCAGCGGGCGGCGGTGCCGCCACCGGCCACCGCAGAGCGAGTCGCCGGAGCCGCACTGCGCCCATTCCGGTTTTCGTCGATGAGGTGCCGGTACAGCGCGAAGATGCTGCGGAAGGTGCGGTCGATGGAAAACCGCTCCGCGAGCGCTTGGTGGCGGGCTTTGCGCTCCGCCGCCGTGACCTGGGGACGGCGTAGTGCACTGCTGAGTGCGGCCGCCAGCGCCTCGGGAGTGCCGGCATCGGCCAGCAGGGGAGTGGTTTCGCACGAGAGGCTTTCCTCAAGGCCGCCACCGCGCACGGCGAGCACCGGCGTGCCGCAGGCCTGCGCTTCCAGAGAGACGATACCGAAAGTTTCCCAGCGGCCGGCATGTACGAAGAGATCGGCCGCGCTGTAGAGATCGGCCAGGCGCTCGGCGGACTCGCAGTAGGGCAGCCAGGTGAGATTGGGGCGGCGGTTGGCCTCAAGGTGTACCCAGTCGTCGAGTTCGCCGTCGCCGATGAGCGCCAGGTGCACCGGGGTTTCGGGAGAGAGGCGGTCGAGCGCGCCGATGAGGTTCTTGATGCCCTTTTCCCGGGCGAGCCGGCCCACGAAGAGCAGCAGCTTCGCCTCGGGAGGCACGCCAAACTCGGCCCGTACACGATCTCTGGAGTCGCGGGGGTGGAAGAGCGCGGTGTCGGTGCCCAGCGGGATGTGTGCAATGCGCTCGATACGGGCGCGGCGCAGGGTGTCGGTGAGGTGCTGGCTGGCCACGATGGTGGCGTCCATCCGGTTGTAGAGCCGGCGGATGTAGCGGCGGATCGGAGCCGAAAGGCCGCGGGCGATCAGCGGGCCGGAGAACCGGACGATGGTGCGGTCGAGTGCTCGGGGGAAATCGGAGTGGTAAAAAGCGACCACGGGAATGCCGAGCTGGCGGCCGGCCTCCAGTCCGATCCAGGCGGTGCGGTACGGGTCGCCCACCTCGATGAGATCGGGTTTCTCGCGGCGGACGGCTTCGAGGATGCGGCGCTTGTTTAGCAGCATCCGGTAGCTCTTCGAGCCGGGCAGGCGCAGCGACTCGATCTCGTAGACCGCGTGCCCCGGGCCGGCAGTAACGTGATTGCGATACGAGGGGATGATCAGCACATGCCGGCAGCCGGGCTGGGCTTCGAGGCGCAGGCGCTTGTCGTGGAGGTAGCGTTTCACGCCGCCGCCAAGCGGGCTGTGGAATTGGGCGATGTCGCAGATCGTCATACGGGCGGGTGGAAACAGCGGAGGTTGGGCAGCGCGCCCACGCGCGACAACCCCTTATGTGGTCCGCCACTAGGGGGAGCGCCTTCATGCCGCACCTCGTGGCATCAGGGTGGTTACAGCTCCGGGAACCCCACCTCACGCTCGCCGCGAAATCGCGGCACACGGCAGCCACGTCATCTGCGCTTCCTCAGTCGCGACCCCAACCATGGGCCCAACAAACGGCGTTTGCCCCCGTGCTGTCGGCTCCATTTGCTCACCGGCGATGTCGTACTCGCCGAAGCCCCTCGTTGCTCCCTCCGCGATTGTCATCGCGGTGCTGGGGCTGGTGGCGGTGGCCGGGCTCGGCTTCTGGGCCTTCCAGGTAAACCACGCGGCGGTGATGGGCGCGATCCATGACACCGCAGCATGGATGCGAGGGCTGCCTTGGCCAGTGTTCTACCTGGCGGTAGCTCTGCTCCCCTTCACCTTTTTCCCGGTGAGCCTGCTCTATCTCTCGGCCGGCGCGGTGCATGGGATAGGGCCGAGCATGGTGGGCATCGTGGCGGCGATGGCCGTCAACCTCTCGCTGGGCTATTGGCTGGCGGCCGGCCCGCTGCACGGATGGATCTCGCGCTGGTTCGCGCGTCGTGGGCGGGTGGTGCCGCTGTTGCCGGCCGACGAACACGTGTGGGCGGTATTGACCGTGCGGTTCACGCCGGGCGTTCCGCTGATGGTACAGAACTACCTGCTGGGCCTGGCTAGGGTGCCGTTCTGGAAATATTTCTGGGTGTCTCTGGCGGCGGAGGCGCTGATCGCGCTGGGCTACATCCTCGCCGGCGATGCTCTCACCCAGGACCACCCCGGCTACGTGCTGGCCGCCTTCGGCTGTATCGTGGGCGCGGTAGCGCTTTCCCGCCTGTTGCGCCGCACCTTTGCCCGAAAGGTGCATCCATTGCCCGAGAACGGTGGGGGCGCAGCGGATCCGGCCGCACAGCCCTCGCATCCGGCAGCTTCGGTCCCGGCAATGGGGGCGTCGGCGCCCCCGATTGGGGCGCCAAATGCACAGGCAGCGGCGGCCAACAAAAAGGGCGAGCCGTCGAAGGGCTCGCCCGAGAGTTGAACAAGAATCTCTGTGACGCGGCTCAGTTGCCGGCGATCTGCTGCACGTAATCGCGCAGTTCCTTGGCCTCCTCGGGGGCCTTGACCCAATCGGCGAAAAGCAACTCCGGCATCGAGCGCAGGGACTGGTAGTAGACGCGGTTGCTGTTGTCGTCGGCCGCCAGCCAGCCGGTCTTGAGCTTGGTACCAACAAAGAGGCCGGAATTTTTGCGGTAGACGAAGACAGGAGCCTTGATGATCTGCGTGGCCTCCTGCACATCCGCCGAATTGGGACCGGCGACTGCGTCGGCATCCACACCGAAGTTGAAACGCGGATTGTAGAGCAGGCGGGCGCCCGCTTCGTCGTTGACGATGTAGACGGTGGTCACCGACTTCGCGCCTGCCTGCAGGCCGAAGCTGGCCTCTCCGGCGAGGAGGAAGGTGGGGACGCTCCAACGGCCGCTGGCCTGGCGCACCAGCGCCACGCCATAGCCGCCCTTCCCCCCAACGATGAGGCCGGCGTGTACCTCGTTGGCGATGACGATCGCCTTGGCCTTTTGCAGCACCTCGGAGGGGATCGCCGTTACCGGGTCGGCCTGGAGCTCCCGGAGAATGGCTTCGCAGCTCTCAAGTTTGGTGACGAACGCCTTGCGCTCATCGGCGCCGATGGACAACGGAATCGCCACGAGGGCGACGGCCAAGGAAAGGAGAAAACGCATATTCATGATGCTGAGATTCGAGGACCGCAGATTGGTTCCGGTTTGCAGGAGCCGTCTCAGGTACCGGAAAACTCCGCATCGCGCAAGCCCCGTGGCTGGCGCCGGGCCCATTCAGTTTGGGAAGCGTGCTGACACGCGGTCCCGAGCGGGAATCGGATGCCAGCACTTTCCTAAGCCGGACTCGGGGCGCCGGGCGGTTCAGCGCGGCGGCCCCGCTCATGGGCTCAGGCTCAGATCTGCGGGTCGCGGTTGAGCTCCAGGCGCGGAGCGAGGAACTCCAGCAACTGCTCGACAGCCTGATCCGCGCTGACCTGGTCGGTATGCAGCTCGATCTCGGGATTCACAGGTGCCTCGTAGGGCGAACTGATGCCGGTGAACTCCTTGATCTCACCGCGCTCGGCCCGGGCGTAGAGGCCCTTTGGATCGCGGGTTTTGCACACTTCCACCGGAGCATTGACGTAGACCTCGACAAACCGGCCCGGAGGCAGGATCGAGCGAACGCGGTCGCGATCGGCGGTGAAGGGCGAGATGAACGCCGTGATCACGATCAGACCGGCGTCGGCGAGCAGCTTGGCGGCCTCGCCGGCGCGCCGGATGTTCTCCGTGCGGTCGGCGGCGTTGAAGCTGAGGCCGGCGTTGAGGCCCTGGCGCATGTTGTCGCCGTCGAGCAGGTACACTTGGCGGCCGGAGATGAAGAGCTGGCGCTCCAGCTCAGTGGCGACGGTGGATTTTCCGGAGCCCGACAGGCCGGTAAGCCAGATGACCAGGCCCGGGTGGGCGTTGCGGGCCTCGCGGGTGGCGCGGGTGATACGGCCTGCCGACCAGAAGAGATTCTCCGCCACGCCGCCCTCCTTGCCTCGCTGGAAATAGCGATCGGGCAGGATCACTCCGCCGCCCGAGGGGGCGCGGCCGGCATAGATGGCGAAACGGCTGGTGGGTGCTATGTAACCGGTTACATCGAAGGCCAGCGGCTTCTTTGTGCGCAGGGTGACTTCGGCCACTTCGTGGCGGGCCACGTGGGCCTCCGTGCCGGGGCGGCTCACCTCGTTGAGCGTAGTGGCGTCCACGATCTTCTCGATCGAGACCACCTCGGCCTGCGTCTCCTGGGTGACCAGACGCAGGGTGAGCGGTTGGCCGATGCGCAGCTTCTCCTGTTGAATCCAGAAAATGCGGGCCTTGAACTGCTGGCTCTCGTTGGCCCCGTCCTTTTCGTGGGTGCCGATGTGACCGCGCTCGACGAAGATCTGGTCGGTGAGCGAGAGCCCTACGGATTCGCCGGTGACGGCCTCCGTGCGCTCAGGCGAGCTCCAGCGTTCGATCTTGGCGACGGTGGAGGTTTTGCCGCCGGGGGAGAAGACGATGCGGTCGCCCTCTTTTACGGTGCCCGACTCGATACGACCGGCGAACACACGCTTGTCGTCCCAGCGGTAGACGTCCTGTACGATGAAGCGCAGGGGCTTATCGGAGAGGTTGTCGATGTCGGCGAAGCCGTCGAGGGCCTCGACTACGGTCGGTCCGGTGTACCACGGAGTGCGGGTGCTGCGGGCGGCGATGTTGTCGCCGTGCTTGGCGGCTACGGGGATGAAGTGCGCGGGCTTGAGGCCGAGGGTGACCAGAAAGGCCGAATACTCTGCGACAATCTCCCGGAAGCGCACCTCGCCGTATCCGGCGAGGTCCATCTTGTTGACCAGCACCACCAGTTGGCGCACTCCGAGCAGGGAGAGCAGGAAGGCGTGGCGCTTGGACTGCTCCTTGATGCCCTCGTGGGCGTCGATGAGCAGGAAGGCGGCCGAAGCGGAGGCGGCGCCTGTCACCATGTTCTTGAGGAACTCGGTGTGGCCGGGCGCATCGATGATGGCGTACTCGCGGTTCGCCGTGTGGAACGGGATGCGAGTGGTGTCGATGGTGATGTTCTGCTCCTGCTCCTCGAGGAGCGCGTCGAGCAGGAAGGCGTATTCGAACTCCATGCCTTCGGCGGCGCAGGCCTTCTGGACCTGCTCGATCTTGCCCTGCTTGAGCGAGGCGGTGTCGAAGAGCAGGCGGCCGATGAGCGTGGACTTGCCGTGGTCGACATGGCCCACGACGACGACGTTTAAGCGCGCGGTCTCGGTGGTGGCTATGGAGTAGTCGGCTGCCAGGCGGGTGGGCACGTAGCCGATGTTGGCGGGCAGGATACCGGCCGATTGCGGATTAGGAATTGAGGACTGCGGATTCACGGAGGGCACGGAGGAAAAGGGTCGAGGTTCGATTGTCGGTGGAGGAAGTGCGGGGTGGACTCCGGGTGCGGCTCTGGTCTGGCCATTCCGCGATCCGAATTCCGGATTCCGCAATTAGAAGAACCCCTTGGCGCGGAGTTTCTGCATGGCGTTGCGCTCGGCGTGGTCCTGGGCGCGGCCGGCGCGCTCGCTGGTCTTGGTCGTGCGCAGCTCCTCGATGATCTCGTCGATGGTGGAGGCGTTGCTCTCCACCGAGTGGGTGATCGGCCAGCATCCCAGCGAGCGGTAGCGCTTGCCCTCACGGGCGAAATACAGGCTGGGGATCGGGATGCCCTCGCGCCGGATGTAGAGCCAGATGTCGAGCTCGGTCCAGTCGAGGATGGGCTGCACGCGTACGTTCTCGCCGGGGCCCACGTGGGTGGCGAACTGGTTCCAGAACTCCGGGGGTTGGTCCTTGTAGTTCCACTCGTTGTCCTTGTTGCGTGGGGAGAAGTAGCGCTCCTTGGCGCGGGTGGGGTCCTCGTCGCGGCGGATACCGGTGATGAGCGCCTGCCACTTGCCCTCTGCCAGCGCGCGCTGGAGGGCGAGCGTCTTGAGTTCGTGGGTAACGGTTACGGGGTCGTGGGTCTCGTAGCCGATGCCGCGCCTGCGGGCGTCCTCGTTGATGGCGACCTTCACATCCACATTGTGGAACTTCGAGGCCCACTCGCGGAACTGGTACATCTCGGGGAACTCGTAGGTGGTGTCGATGTGCAGCAGCGGGAAGGGCACGCGGCCCAGGAAGGCCTTCTTCGCGAGCCAGATGAGCACGTTGGAATCCTTGCCCATCGACCACGGCATGACGATGGAGTCGAAGCTATGGTAGGCCTCGCGGAAGATGAAGATGCTCTGTTGTTCGAGCTTGGTGAGATGATCCATGGAAAGAGGTCGAAACGAGAAGAGGGGAAGCGGGGAATCGGCAATTGCGGTTGCGGGTGAAGCAAAATGCAGCGGCTAAATGGAGGGGGGCTCAGGAGTTTCCGGTTTCCGGTCTCCGGTTTCCACTTTCTTGGTGAAAGTGTGTATGCCGCACTCGGTCTTGTTGAAACCCGTCCAGCGGCCAGCACGCTCGTCGCCTCCGGTGCCGGTGGGCCGGGTGCAGACGGTGCAGCCAATCGAGTGATAGCCGCGGTCGTGGAGCGGATTGTACGGTATCCCATGATTGCGGATAAACTGCCAGACGGCCTCGCGCGACCAGTCCGCCAGCGGGTTGAGCTTCCACAGAAAGCGCTCGCCCGCTCCGTTGAGCTGGTGCTTCTCGAGCACACCGGTTTCGGAGCGCACCGCCGACTGCTCGCGGCGCAGGCCGGTGATCCAGCAGTCGGCCGACTCGAGGCGTAACCGCAGCGGCTCTACCTTGCGCAGCGTGCAGCAGAAATCCGGGTTGTCCTTCCAGAGCTCGGGGCCGATGTGGCGCTCCTGGTCCTCGACATTGAGCGCCGGCTCCAGTTTCTCGATCTTCATGCCCCAAAAAACCTCAAGTTTGGCCTTAAGCGCTACGGTTTCGGGAAAGAGCAGCCCGGTGTCGAGGGTGAACACCGGGAATGGCAGACTGGCGCTGCGCGCGAGGTGGATCGCGACCAGCCCGGCCCCCTGGAAACTGGTACCGATCGCCGCCTTGTCACCAAACGCATCCCACGCCCAGCGCAACCGGTCGGTGGCGGAGAGCGAGGTCAGGTCGGTGTCGGCGAGATAGGGATCGAGGAAACGCATGGATCGGGGAGAGCGAAAAATGGAATACGGAGACCGGAGAGTTGAGTGGGCGGAGATCGAAGGCGGAGACAGGAGGATTGCGGCGGAAAGGACCTACGTTTGAGGCGACGCGAGGGTGGGCCCGGTGGTGGGTGGCCAAAAGCCGGCCGATTGCGCGGCGGACCTCCGGCCCGGGCCGGGCCTTCCGACCTCGGGTTTATGCCAAGACGGCGCGCACCGTGAAGTCGCCGAAGCGCTCCCCGGTCTGCCGCTCGGCGACGAAGCGCTGGAGCAGCGGGCGCAGTTCGCTCACCACGTCGTCAAACTTCACCGACTCCCGATAGACGCGGGCGAGCCTCGTGCTCGCCTCGTTTCCACCGAGCAGCAGGTTGTATTTGCCGGGCGCGCGCCCCACCAGGGCGATCTCGGCCAGATAGGGCCGGGCGCAGCCGTTGGGGCAGCCGGTCATGCGGAAGACTATCTCTTCCTCGGCGATGCCGACCTCGGCCAGCAATGTCTCCACTCGCTCGATAAGCAGCGGCAACGCGCGCTCGGCCTCAGCCAGCGCGAGCCCGCAGGTGGGCAGCGCCACGCAGGCCATCGTGGCTTTGCGGAAGGCGGTGCCCTGGTGCGCGAGGTCGACCCCGTGTTGGGCGAAAAGTGCGGTGATGGCAGCCTCGTCCTCCGGGCGAACGCCGGCGAGAATGAGATTTTGCTGCGCGGTGAGGCGCACCTCGGGGCGGAAGCGCCCGATGACTGCGTTCAACGCAGCGCGTAGGGTGTAGCCGGGCACGTCCTTGATGCGGCCCGACTCGATGTAGAGGCCGAGGAAACGGCCACCGTCCGCCTGCGAGTGCCAGCCGAAGAGGTCGAGTTGCCGGGTGAACACAGCCGGCCGGGCCGCCTTGAGAGCGAAGCCGGCGCGAGTGGCAAATTCGGCGCGGAACCATTCCACGCCGCGCTCGGCCAGCACGTATTTGAGGCGTGCATGCTTGCGGTTGGTGCGGTCGCCGAAGTCGCGGTGGATCGTGACCACCGCGCGGGCTGCGTCGAGCACTCGGGCGGCGGGCAGGAAGCCGATGACATCCGCGAGGCGCGGATAAGTATCCTTGTTTCCGTGGCTCATGCCCATGCCGCCGCCGGCCAGCAGGTTGTAGCCGAGCAGCCGCGCCGGGTTGGATGGATCGGCGATCGCCACAAAGCCCAGGCAGTTGGCGAAAATGTCGGTGTCGTTGAGCGGCGGTACGGCGAAGGCGATCTTGAACTTGCGGGGCAGGTAGGTGGGGCCGTACAGCGGGTCGACGGCGGCGGCCGCGGGACCTGTCTCCAGCTTCCGGTTTCCATTTTCGGAGGGCAGCTTGAGCTCGGTGTCGCCCAGCCAGATCTCATGGTATGCGGTGCTCCGGGGAGCGAGCTCGGCGGAGAGCAGCGCGGCGTGGGCGTACACCTGCGGCAGCAGAGGGCTGGTGGACGGAGTGGGCGGGGCGAGGACATTGCGAACCACATCCCCGCAGGAGGCGATCGTGGTCCCCAGCGCCTCGTGGATACCACGGATGACCGGGCCCAGGCCTGTCTTCAATACGCCATGCCACTGGAAGGTCTGGCGGGTGGTCACGCGCAGGGTGGGGTTGCCGTATTTTCCGGCCAAGGCATCGAAGGCCAGATACTGCGCGGCCGGCACCACCCCGCCCGGAATGCGCGCCCGCACCATGAAGGAATACTGCTTGCCGGTCTTGCGCTTGTCGCGGTCGTCCTGCTGATAGGCGCCGTGGAACTTCAGGAAATAGTCGTCGTCGTCGTTGAAATGATCGGCGGCGGGGTCGGCCAGGGTTGCGGCGAGCTGGCCGGAGAGATCCGGATACGACTCCTTGAGGAGTTCGTTCTTCGAGACTTTCGGGGCGGGGGAGTTGGCGTCGCCAGTGGTGGTGGTGGACATTTTCCTTGTGTTGTTGCATAGTTGGGTTAACTACCAAACTCATGTCGTCAACACCTTTCTCCGCACCTCGCGTGTTTCTGGTCGGGGCCGGTCCCGGCGACCCTCGCCTGATCACGGTGCGCGGGCGCGACCTCATCGCGTTGGCAGAGGTGATTGTGCACGACGAACTCGCCAACCGCGCGCTTCTCGACTGGGCGCAGCCGCAGGCCGAGATCGTCTACGTGGGCAAGCGTGCCGGCCACCACTACGCGCAGCAGGCGGAGATCAACCGTATCCTTGTGGCCCATGCGCGCACCGGCCGCCTGGTCGTGCGTCTCAAGGGCGGCGATCCGCTCGTCTTTGGCCGCGGCGGCGAGGAGGCCGAGGCGCTGCGCGAGGCGGGCATCGCCTTCGAGATCGTGCCGGGGGTGACGGCCGCCGTGGGCGTGGCCGCCAGTACTGCGATTCCACTCACCCACCGCGGCGTATCCTCGGCCGTGCTCTTTGTCACCGGCCACGAATGTGCCGAGAAATCGGGCACAGCGGTGGACTGGGATGCCGTGGCGCGCGTGAAATGCACGATGGTCGTCTACATGGGCCTGAAGGCCGCTCGCACCATCGTCGAGCGCCTCCGTAGTGCCGGAGCCGAGCAGGACCTGCCGGTGGCCCTGGTGAGCCGCGCCACCCTCCCGGATCAGCAGATGGTAGTGGCCACCCTGGGCACCTTCGAGACGGAGTTGCTAACCCGCGAAGTCCCATCTCCCGCCCTGCTCATCATCGGGGAGGTGGTGCGCCAGAGCCCGGCCGCCGCAGCAGCTCTGGCCGCACTGGCGGCCCTCGAAGCGTAGTTGCCTCACGGCCTCCCCCACAAACGCCCGCACCGAGCCCTCGCGCCCCCCCGCGCCGTCTCCATTCTGGAATCACTAGGGGATCGGCGACCGAAAACCAGGGTGAACACCCTCTGCCGCTCCCCGGGGATTACGATCATTTTAGACCCCTTCCCTCAACTCCAGACCTTGCCCTGCCGATAGGGCCCGCGTGATCGCACTCGAACGCCACCGCCAGCTCACTTTCGCTCCACCGCTCGCCGCCGAACAGGAGACCACCCTTAACCAGGCCCGCTCCGCAGGCGATGCACACGCCCGCGAACTGATGATCCTCTCCAACCTGCGACTGGTCTGGCATCTCGCCAAACGTTACGCGTGGAGCGGCATCCCCGCCGACGATCTCTTCTCCAGCGGAGTGCAGGGGCTCATCGGTGCCGTCGATTCCTATGACCACGAGCGCGGGCGACTCGCTCCGCACGCTCGCATGCACATCCGCAAGGAGATGCTCACCCTCATCGCCAACCAGCGCTCGCTCCTGCACCTGCCCTCGTCGGTCAACTACCACGCGTTGCTCATCACCCGCGCCGAGGCCTCCCTCTGCGGCACCCTTGGCCGCGAGCCCTTAGAAGAGGAGATCGCGAAGGAAACCGGCCTGAGCGTGAAACGCCTGCAGGTCGTGCGCCGCGCCCTCGGAACAATTGTCTCCCTCGACGACTCCGGCGACGAAGGCGAGGACGGAGACAACCTGCACGAGTCCCTCGCCGACGAAGACGCAGCCTCCGCCGACGTTACCGCCTCCGAGACCAGCCGCTGGGAATGGCTCACCCACGCCTTGGACCGGCTTTCCCCGCGCGAGCAGAAGCTCATCCGCCGCCATTTCGGCCTCGACGGCCGAGGCGGGCAGACCCTGTCGCACGTGGCCGACGAGCTCTGCGTAAGCCGTGAGCGGTTACGGCAAATCGAGATCTCCGCGTTGCGCAAACTCCGCCACCTGCTCCAGACCGGCGACGCGCACCTCGGCGAGAGCTTCGGGCACGGCGGCTGGGATCATATCCTGCGCGACTGCGGCCTGCGCCTCGGCGCACCCTAGGCGGGACCAACCCGGGGATCCGCCAGTCCTGTCCGCTTCCAACAGAATCGATGCGAGGGTGCTCGCGCCCCCCTCACTCCAGCATTTTGAGAATATCGTTGAGGTAGTCGGAATACATCCGCACCACACCTACACCCACCCACGCCGCCACCAGAAGCAACGCGAGTTGCGGATACCAGATGCTCACGTGGGTGAGCTTGCGCTCGGCCGCCTCGGAGTGGCGCCGGATCAGCCAGGCCAGTCCCTCGTCTAGCCTGCCGCTCTGCTCGCCGGTGCGGTAGGTCTGGGCAAACTCCGCCGGCAACAGCGGCTCCAGCCCCAAGATACGGCCCGGTTCCCGCCCGGCCTCCACCTCGGCCACCGCCCGTTCGCCCAGCGCGATCAACCCCGGGGCGCCGGTGGCCTGCGTGGCCGCGGCCCAGGCCGTGCCCACGGACACCCCGGCGGCCACATAGCCCTCAAGCACGGTCGCCAGCACCGCCAGATCGCGCTCGCGCTGGTAGCCCGCCACCCCCGGCAGCAACGAGCACACCCTCCGGCTCAGCCCCGGGTGCCTCAGCAGCAACACCGCCGCCGCCCCGCCCACCAGCCACAGAGGCACCAGCACCACGGATACTTGGCGTGCAAACTCCAAGGGCGAACCCAGCACGAGGTACTTGAGCGGCATGAGCACCGCACCCAGATGCAGCACCGCCAGCGGATACAACGTGGCGAGCACCGCGCGCCCCGTAAGCCGCGCCACGTTCTCATGGTGCGCCGACAATCGCCGACAGATCGCCGGCAGCCGCCCCGATGCCGCCCCGGCCGTGAGCAGATGCACATCGGGCCCCGGCAACCAAGCAGCGGCGCCCGCCAACTCTTCGGCGAGCGCGGACCCGTCGCGAAGCCGCTCCACCATCGCCGCCCGTTCCCGCGGGCTGGGCCCGCCGGGTGCCGCCAGCACCTCGAGCAACGGTATCCCCGCTTCAAGCGATTGCCCGAGCTGAAAATACCACGACGCCAAACGGCGATGGGAGGCCATGTTGAGCGCCCACAATGCGGCGAACCTCCCGCCCCGCCAGCCCAGCCTTGGGAAAAATACCGCCGCCGCCGCCGCCGCTAGGGTTGTCAGGAGTTCGCAGTCCCTCCAACTTCCGCCCCACGCATGACGGCGCCCTCCTCATGGCTCACCCTCCCCAATGCCATCAGCCTCTCACGGCTTTTGTTGGCACCGGTTGGGTTGTGGGTGGCCGCCCGGGGGCATTCCACCGCCTACCAATGGATGTTCGCCCTCGCGGTGGCCTCCGACCTCGCCGATGGCCTGCTCGCACGCTGGCTGCACGCCCAGACGGTGCTCGGAGCCCGGCTCGATGCCGCCGCCGATACCGCCACCTACCTCGTGCTCTTCTTCGCCGCCACTTGGTTGTGGCCCGAGTTCGTGGATACCCATTTCGGGATGCTCGCCGCCGCACTGGGCCTGTACGGGGCCAACCACGCCTGGGCGCTGGTCCGGTTCCACCGGCTACCCGCCTATCATACTTGGGCGGGCAAGTTTTCCGCAGTGCTCATGGCGGCGGGCATGCTCCTATGGTTTATCAGCGGCATTGCCGGTCTCTTTACCGCTGCGGTCGTCGTTTCACTCGTCTCGGTGGTCGAGCAGCTCGCCATCACCGGGCTGCTGCCCGCTTGGCAGGCCGATGTGCCCACAGTCAGCCATGCCATCCGTCTACGCAGCGCCGCCCGCGACCGCGCCTCAAGTTGACGGCATTCCGACCGATTAGCGCAGGTGTGGAAGTCTCCTCCCTCATCTCCTCCGTGCTCAACGTCCGCGAGGGTGCCACCGCCAACCAGCGCCAAGTGGCCGTCGCCGCCAATGCAGCGCGCAACGCGGAAGACTCGGTCGCTGTATTAATGCAGGCGTTTCAGCAATCCTCCGCCTATGGAGCCAACGGCCAAGTCAGCGGCGGGGGAGTCGGCACTCGTTTCGCCGCCTCGGCCTGAACAAAGTAGACCGACCGGGGAGGGGCCACGCGCTCTTCTCATCTGAGCCCCAAGCCTCCTTTGGTATCAGGAGCACGCTTGCGAGCGCTTCAGAGCGCAGACCCCGTGTAAGCGCGCTCCTGCCACCGGGCACCGAAGCACCTGACAGCGCAAGTGAGGGAAGCCTCCTCCAGCGTATTTCTATGACTGCGACACGGAGTCCCACATGTCTGCACGCCTCGCCCTGCACACCACTCCAGCGGGGCAACCCAACTGGGCTCGACAATGGCTGCGCTGCCGGTGAATCGCCCCAAGAGGCCATTACCGGGCCGCCCCGCCTCGGCATCCGACCGTTTGCCCTCACGACCGTGAGGGCAAACGGTTGCCGCCGCCGGCCACTGCGCCGCCGAGAAGAGGCAGCGTGATTGTCAGTTGAACTCTCGGGGCTCGGCTGTCCGCCCCGCCGCCCCGCCCCCATCGGGCCTCCCCGGCCTCGGCGCGCCCGAACCCGGTGTCCCGACGGCCGCCTCCGATTTCCCCGACGATAGGCTGGTAGCCGCCCCGCCGTCGCCCGCCCCTCTTCGGCGCACCACCATCCGGCCCAGCAGCACCGACAGCCCGAATACCACCAGTGAGCCAAACGCGCCAGCCAACGCGGTGGCCACTGCGGGCGAACCGATGCCCGGCATGTGATAGCCGGCCATCCAAGCCGGCAGCTCCTGCACCGTACGCCGCGCCAAGCCGAGCTTCGCCGCGACCGTCTCCAGCCCGTCGGGCCACGGGCAGGCGAACGGCGCGACAAACACCGCCACGCCCAACGCCGCCAGCATGCCGTAGCCCACAAAATCGCGCCCCCCAGCGGAAGAAGGAAGCCCATCCGCCGAGCCCGCCAACTCCGGCCTCACCCGTGCCACCGCATGGAATACAAGCGCCCCAAGCACACCCTCCCCCAGACCGATGACCATGTGGATACCCATCATTGCCGGCAGCGCCACCGCCCAACCAACGGTGCCCGACCACGCGAGCTGCCCGGCACACGCCACCGCTGCAGCCACCGTCGAGCACCAGCCGGCGAAGGCCATTGCAGCCACCTGCCCGCGCAGCCCCGGCAGCACCTGCCGCACCGCTCTGAATACAACGATCCCCACCACCGGTGCGACCACAGCCAGATTGAAGACGTTGGCGCCAAGCGCCGTGACGCCCCCATCGGCAAAGAGGAGACACTGCGCGATCAGCACTGTGGACATCACGATCACTGCTGCCGGCAGCCCGAGCAACGCCGCCACCAGCGCGGCGCCGATGAGGTGTCCCGAGGTGCCGCCCACCACAGGGAAATTCACCATCTGCGCGGCGAACACGAAAGCCGCCCCCAAGCCGAGAAGAGGGACGCGGCGCGGCGCCAGTTCACGTTTTGCCTGGCGCAGAGCGCAGCCCAAGCCGACCAGCGCGAAAGTCGCGGCGGTCGCGGCCGTTTTGCCATCGAGAAAGCCGTCGGGGATATGCATGTGGTGGAGGTTTCAGGTCCCTGCTGCGCTAGTGTCGATGGCGCGCCCCCGCTGCCGGGACAAGTGAAGAAGACGCGGGGCCGGCATCATCGGAGGCTTCCCGGTGGTGCAGCCATGCTGACACCGGGCGCCGAGCCCAGCCGAAACCATTCCGTCGCAGGAGGTTGCTTGCTCGCGATGCAGGAGCGCCCCAACACAGCGCGCAGGCCTCGCCTGGGCCGTAACCGTACTTTAGCGGCGGTTTTCCACTCATGGGTAGGCAAGTGCTGCGGTGTTCGCCGCAGCAGCGTGCTGGCACGCAATTCAGAGCGCAAATCACGCGCAAGCACACTCCTGCGACCGAATGGCCGCGTATGGGGTCTCGCTATGAATTCTCCACCCCCGCCGCAGATCCGGAGACAGCTCGTCACCGGACCGCGGCGGACTCTCGGCCGCACCCGCCGGCCTACTTCGGCAGGAAGATGGCCACAGGCCCGGCTTTCTTCTCCTCGCTGTGGGCGGTGAAGCTGCGACCGGTCAGTTTCTCCAGCAGACTGATACCGAAGAAGCCGTTCATGAGACCGGCCCCGTCGCCCGTACCGCCGCCACCACCACCGATGACCAGATTCTCGGGGATGAGCTTGAGGTTGCTGG
>CAJCBL010000346.1 GCA_903960515.1 uncultured Verrucomicrobiota bacterium | reverse complement strand
GCCACCGCGCTTGCACGCGATTCAGAGCGCAGATCGCGAGCAAGCGCCCCAGCTACCTCCCTGATCGACCGGGGAGGGGGCTCCGCCCCGGTCGCTTCCGCACCGGCCATGCTGGGCGATGGCTCCCCTCGCCGCAGCGGAGCCCTCGGCCCCGTGAGCTACGCGTGGTGCAGGAGGGCGGCGGGGGCACCGAAAGGGCCGTGCACAGCGTTGGGGAAACGGAACAGCCGCAGGATCTGGGCGAACTCGTGGAGGTAGGCGCGGGCCAGTTCGGGGTTGGCGGCGACCACCAGCATGTCGTGGGAATAGACCGACGTGTTGTACCAGTTGAAGCTGCCGTCGAGAACGATGTTCTCGTCGATGATGCAGTACTTGGAATGGAGCGGGCAGTAGGGCACCGGTTGGTCTACCTGGCCGTAGGCGAGAGCCACGGGGATGCCGGCACGCTGGAGGCGGGCGACGGGAGGCAGGAGGGGACGGCGGATCTCCTCGGCCATCGTGTATTCGCGGCCTGGGTCGCCTTGGCGGGCAAGGTGGCCGTTGAGGATGATCTGCACATCCACCCCTCGGGCCTTCGCATGGAGGAGCGCGTCGATCACGCTGTCGCCGTGCTCACCGCGAAGCTCGTTGATGAGAAAGAGGCAGGCGCGGATGGAGCGGCGGGCGCGGCCGATCTCGGCCAGGATGGCGTGGTGCGGCCGGTAGGGCCGGCCGTTGAGCATGGTCTGGCGGCCGAAGGTGTAGAGCAGGTTGAAGGGGCTGAGCGGATCGATCCCGTAGCGCTGGATCACTCCGCCGCGCACGCTCTGGAAGATGTTGTCAAATAGTCGACACACGCCCTGCGACTGGAAGGTCATGCCCGATTCCCAGTTGGCCCCCCAGCGGTCGAAGCTGATGTTGAACGACCCTTCAAGGCAGTGGCTGTCGCCAAAGATCACGAACTTGTTGTGCATGTCCGTGTCGACCTCGATGAGAGGGTGCTTCTGGGCGGCGAATACGCCGAGCAGTTCCACCTTGGAGCGCTTGAGGTGGGCGTAGTTGGGACTGGTGGTGAGCATCATCTTGCGCCAGTCGACCAGGCACTGCACGTGCACGCCGCAGGCTTGGGCGTGCAGGAGATGGTTCACGAAGTCGGTGTCGTCGATACAGTCTACGCAGACCTTGATCGACTGGGGCCGCTCGGGGTGGGCGGTGCGGTCCCGAATCACCTCGTCGATACGCTCGTGGAGGTAGCGTTTCGGGTGGAAGGGGTGGTCGGGCGTGCCCTTGGTGAACTTGGGGGTGAGCTTGAGGGAATCGAAGTGGCGGTTGTGCCAGTCGGTATCGCGCTGGAGCGGGGAGGGGTCGACCTCGCGGGTGCGATAGGTGTTGAGCCCGGCGCTGCGGCGGTCGACGGGGGCCCGCATGGCATCCCCGGCGCCCAGGCGGGGGCCCTCGACCAGCACGTAGTCGTGCTCGGACGGAATCGAGGAGCCGTGGAAATGCACGATGTAGGAGAACTTCACCACGGTCACAGGCCCCAGTAGATCGCAGTAGGGGTGGAGGAAGCAGTCGCGGGTGAGGCGGTGGTGGTGGTTCCACTCCGGGTCGCAGGGGTCGGTATCGACCAGGAAGTGTTCACACACGCCGCTGGGTCGGTGCACCTTGAGGACGACTTTCACGTTCACCTCGGCACCCCAGGACACCTCGAAACGCAGCCGGAGCCAGCGCAGCAGGAAGACGTAGCCAAGATCGTTGCGTCGAGGGAATACCGGGCCCAGTTCCACCTCGCAGGGATGAGCGAATTGTTCAGCGAAGATCATTGGAGGAATGCGCGTTGGGCGAAGGACAAGTAACAGGGATCAAGTGACAAATGGCTGAGCCGGTGGATGGTGAACGGAGGTCCGCGATATGAGGGAGGCCTAGCGCGGCTCGAACTCGACCATGTATCCGGTATGGTCGGAAACGCGGCCGTAGTCGGTGGCGGTGAAGAGCTCGCGTGCGGCGACCGGTTCCATCCGGCTGTCGCGGTGCGCGAAGAGGAAGTCGATACGCCCGTCGGCCGGATCGGGGCGCACCTGGGGCCCGGGGGGAGGGCCGTAGCCCTCCTCGTAGCGCTGGCGGACCTGAGCGAGCAGGAACTGGTCGGTGAAGTTGCCGTCGCGGGTGGCGAGGTCGTAGCCCTCGCTACCGGCCGGGACATTGAAGTCGCCGCAAAGCAGAGTGGCGGCGACCTCTCCGGAGTGCTGCTCGTTGGCCCATTGGCGCAGGCGCGGGAGTTGCTCGCGGAAGCCGTCGTTGATCCAGCTCAGGTGGGAGGAGAAGATGTTCACCGGCCCCACGTAGGGCACGTTGATGCGGGCATGCACGACGCGGCGCGCGTGGATGTTGAACGGGTCCCGGCTGATGGATACATACCCGGAGTCGGTCCCGATCAGTTCGTGGCGGCTGAGGATCGCGCAGCCCTCGCGATAGCGGTCAAACCCCAGGTGCGACCAGTCCTGGTGCAGGTGGTAGGCCCGGCCCACGCGCTCGCGGATGATGTGCGCGGTATTCGAGTACCACTGGCCAAGGCCGTTGTTCCAAGGTTCGGCGACCTCCTGAAGGCAGACGATGTCGATGTCGAGGTCCCGGATGGCCTGGGCGATGACGGAGAGCTTGGCGTCCTGATTGTCCTCCTGGCAGCAATGCAGATTGAGGGTGAGAACCTTGAGCCGGTCGCGCCGGGCCGTGTAGTTGCGGCCCAGATTGTCGTCCCATATCGTCCCATTCTCCGTCTCGCAGGCGATGGCATACTCCACCCGGAAGGCCCCGCCGACGCCGAGGTGGCTGATCCAGATCTGGTTGCCGTAGCGGTTCGGGTTGCGGGCGTTGCTGGCGGAGGCTCCGTCCCAGTGGCGACGCTTGAAGTAGCAGGGAGTATCCGTAGAGGTACGCCACCGGTCGGTGGACCAGCGCACGTAGACGAGGCTGGGCGGGCCGGTGGGCCGCACCGCCACGGTGATCGGGAGAAAATCGAGGCCGGGCTCCAGCCGCGGCTGGAAGTCGACATGGAGCAGCGGGCAGGTGCTGGCCAGCCGGATGCCGGAGTCGGCATTGATGTCGTGGTTCAGCCCCTGGTTGTTGTCCCAGAAGTCCTGGCCGGCTACCCGGCAGCGCAGGGCAAACCGGATGTCGCCGGGCAGCGAGTCGTGGTCTCCGGAGGCGAAGAGCGCCACGTGGGCGTGCCAGAGCTCGCGTTCGGGGCCGAGGGCGCAAATCCACTCCGCCGGCAGGATACGCCAGACGCAGTCCTCGCCGGCCCAGTGGACCTCGACGGTCTTCTCAAAGGCTCGCCGTTCCACCGTCAGGCGGAAGGTGAGATCTTGGCGCGATTTGCCCCCATGGCGGGAGATGACGTTGGCAACGTAGAGGAGCTCGATCGGTTTCACGGCGAGCAAGGCGGAGGTGGACGGCAACCGGACGGCAGGCAGGGGACGGTCATCGGTGGACCGTGGACTGTGTGCGTGAGCGGAGGCTGTAGACTGAGGCCGAGTACGGAAGGTTGGAGACTGTGCCGGCTTGCGGAGGCCGGTGGGAGGGCGCCGCGGTTGAATCACGGTATTCCCCGTTCGGCAAGGACGAACGTTTCGGAAGGTTGGCGACAAGCGCCAGCGTGCCCGGTAATCCGATTCACGCCCCGAGCGTGTATCCTGTCGGCTCAAGGCGCCCCACGGCGGCGCGGAGAACCGCCTTGCCGGCGTACCCGCCTGCGCGTGACCGGGGTGCGGCCGGCATGGCCACCGGCGGTGAGAAGATGGTTACACATCCGGGCCCGCTTCTTCCGGCGTGCATTTTCCCGCCGGGGTGGCAGAAGGGGCGTGCTTGACCCCTGTCGTGCACCTCCTCTTCCGGTTGTTCTTCCCGAACTCCTCCCGGCGCTCCGGGGCGGACACGGTCCTGCGCAGTCTGGCGGTGCTGGTCATCGCCGGCTGGAGTGTGCGCTATCTCACCATCTCGGTGCGCGATCTGGGCGAAGCGCCGGGATGGATGCACGGGGTGCATCTGGTTTTCCATGAGGCCGGTCACTCCATTGCGGCGATGCTCATCAACAACCGCGATTTCGTGGTGTTTATGGGCAGCGGCCTTCAGGTTCTCTTCCCTCTGGTGGTGGCGGTGGCGTTCTACTGGAAGAATGCCGACGGGGTGGGGGCGGCCCTCGGGCTGTGGTGGGCCGGCCATGCTGCCCTGGATGTGGCTCCGTATATCGCGGACGCCCGCGCACTCGAGCTGATGCTGCTCTCCGGCGGCACCGGCCGGGAGGTGGAGGGGCATGATTGGGAGTACCTGTTGACCGAATGGAATGCGCTGAGGCTGGATACGGTTATCGCGGAGCGGGTGGCCACCTGTGGGCGCTGGGTGATGGTGGCGGCCCTCGTCTGGGCCGCGGCGAACATCGTCTACGATCGGCTGCTCCCGGTCGAGGGCGCCGGGGAGTAGCGCGACGCCAGTCGGGCATGGCGGGCACTGGAGGGCGGGAGCGGTCGCACTTCGGCCTTCCGCGTTCTTTCTCCGCCTTGGCTGCGCCCCAACCTCCACGCCGAAGCATTACCCCGCCGACCCCTGCCTGCGTTTGGCCCGGTTCGGTCCGCTTCCGGGGTGGACACCGCCGGGTGGTTTCTCCGATGCTACGCCCCCTTTTAAGCACCTCCTTCCATGCAATACGGCCACTTCGACGACAAAGCCCGCGAATACGTGATCACCCGCCCGGATACCCCGCGCCCGTGGTCCAACTACCTCGGCTCGACCGAGTACGGTGCGATCATCACCAACCACGCCGGCGGCTATTCCTTCTACAAGAGCGGAGCCACCGGGCGCTTCCTGCGGATGCGCTTCAACAGCACCCCGCTCGACCAGCCCGGCCGCACCTTCTATCTGCGCGACCAGGACAGCGGCGACTACTGGTCGGCCGCCTGGCAACCCGTGGCCAAGCCGCTGGCCAAGTACAAGTCCACCTGCCGCCACGGCATGGGCTATACCACCATCGAGAGCCGCTACTCCGGCATCGCCACCGAAGCCACCTACTTCGTACCGCTGGGCCAGACTTTCGAATACTGGCGCCTGAAGGTCACCAACAAGACCAAGAAGGAGCGCAAGATTTCCGTCTTCACCTACTGCGAGTTCGCCAACCTCTGGCACACCGCACAGGACCTCATCAACCTGCAGTATTCGCTCTTCATCACCCGAGCCACGCTTGAGGACGGCATCCTCGGGGTGACCTGCAATCCCAACTTCGACTTCAACGGCGACCTCACCGGGTGCAACCGCACCTGGATGGCCCTCACCGGCACCCCGCTCGCCGGATACGAGACCACCCGCGAGCGCTTCTGCGGCACCTACGGCGGCTACTCCGCCCCCGAGGTCGTGGTGAACGGCAAGTGCTCCAACTTCCTGGCCGAGGGCGACAACGTAGTCGGCGGCCTCCAGGGCGATCTCGTCCTGGCCCCCGGCGAGACGCGCGAGATCATCGTGCTGCTCGGCCTGGGCACGGTGGGCAGCCATGGCAAGGCCACCGTGGCCGAGTTCGGCAACTCCGAGCGCTGCGAGGCCGAGTTCAAGAAGCTCGTCGCCGAAAAGCACGCACCGCTGGCCAACCTCCAGGTTGAGACTCCCGACAAGGACTTCGACCACATGGTCAACGTGTGGAACGCCTACAACGCGCTCATCACCTACGCCTGGTCCCGCTCCGCCTCCCTCGTGTACAACGGCGAGCGCGATGGTCTCGGCTTCCGCGATACCGTGCAGGACATGCTCGGCGCCATCCCCCTGATCAAGGACGGCGTGCAACAGCGCCTCGAGCTCATGCTCACCGGCCAGCTCGCCAACGGCGGCGCCATCCCGGTGATCAAGCCCTTCTCCCACAAGCCCGGCCAGGAGGCCCCGCCCCCGGACGAAGAATACCGCTCCGACGACTGCCTGTGGTTCTTCAACGCCATCCCCGCCTTCGTGGCGGAGGTCGGCGACCTCGGCTTCTACAACAAGGTGCTGCCCTACGCCGACATCGGCGAGGCCACCGTATTCGGTCACTTGCGTCGCGGCCTTGAGTTCAACCTCGAGCGCACCGGCCGCAACGGCCTGCCCTGCGGTCTGGCCGCCGACTGGAACGACTGCATCAAGCTTGGCTACAAGGGCGAGAGCGTGTTCGTGGCCTTCCAGGTGCGCCTCGGCCTCGACGTATACGCGGGAATCGCCGACAAACTCGGGAAGCCCGAGGAGGCCGCTTGGGCCCGCGCCGAACTGGCCAATCTTGATGCGAAGATCCAGGCCGTCTGCTGGGATGGCGAGTGGTTCATCTGGGCGATCGGCCAGGACGGCAGCGTCTACGGCACGAAAAATTTCGCCGAGGGTCAGGTCTATATGAACACGCAGGTGTGGGCCGTCATGTCCGGAGCCGCCACTACCGAGCAGGCCACTCGTGCGCTGCTCACGATGAAGGAGAAGTGCTCCACCCCGTTCGGCGTCGCCCTGTGCGATCCGCCGTTCATCAAGGCCAACCCCGAGATCATGAAGGCCACGCTCTTCAACGCGGGCATCAAGGAGAACGCCGGCATCTTCTCCCACACTCAGAGCTGGGCCGTGATTGCCGAGATCATGCAGGGCAACGGCGACCAGGCCTACGAGTACTACCGGGCCTTCATGCCCTCCGCCTATAACGACCGCGCCGAGATCCGGCAGGTGGAGCCGTACGTGCACTGCCAGACCACCTACTCGAAATACAATATCAACCACGGCGCCTCCCGCGTGCCGTGGCTCTCCGGCACCGCCTCGTGGGCCTACTACTCGGCCACGCACTGGGTGCTGGGCGTGCGCCCCGAGGTCGAAGGACTCCGGATCGCTCCGTGTATCCCGAAGGCTTGGCCGGGCTTCAAGATGACGCGCACCTTCCGCGGCAAGAAGGTGAAGATCGAGGTGCAGAATCCCTCCGGCGTGAACAAGGGGATCAAGTCGCTCACCATCGACGGCCAGCCCGTCGAGGGCGAAGTTGTCCCGACGGAGAAGATCAAGCACAACTCCAAGATTGTCGCCATCCTAGGCTGACGGCGGGCAGCTCGCCAATTGCAGACCGCGGAAGGCAGAACGCCTCCCCGGATATCAGGTAGGCCGCACAGCGTCCCGGCAGGGCTCAGAATACGGAAGCCGGAAGGTTCGATTCTGGGCCTGCCGCCCACCGCCGCCGCGTTCGACAAGAACGCGGTAGTGGAGCGGGCTTGGTTCACCTTGGAGCATGGTCGCGGCTTGCAGGGTTGCCTCCGTGCGCAGTCAATCATCGCAACACATCGGGTAGAGGAGGGCCGCTGCGGCCTCCTCAGAAGGGACAGGTTGGAAATCTTAGACCTGAGCCCCTTTGTGACTAAATTGCGGGCGTTATGAGGCTGGGGCGTATCAAGGTTTCGCCTGAGGAGGGGCCGGCAGCCTACCACTGCATGACGCGGGTGGTGGCGGGAGAGCGCCTCATTGACGAACCGGCCAAGGAAACCCTGCGACGCCAGCTCTGGTTGGTGGCCGAATACTGCGGAGTCGAAATCCTCACCTACGCTATACTCAGCAACCACTTCCACATTCTGGTGCGCGTGCCGCAGAAGATTATTCCATCGGATACGGAATTGGTGCGCCGCTATCGCCTGCTCCATCCCAAGCCGACCAAGTATCAGCAGGCGCGGATTGAGGTGATCGAGGCACAACTCACCGCTGGCGGCCCCGATGGCGAGGCGTGGCGGCGGCGCCAGATCGCCCTGATGGGCGATGTCTCCAATTTCATGAAACTGCTTAAGCAGCGTTTCGCCATCTGGTTCAATAGGGACCACCGCCGCTACGGCACGCTCTTTGCCGAGCGCTTCAAGTCCGTGCTGGTGGAGTGCTCCGGCAACGCCTTGCGCACCATGGCCTTCTACATCGACCTCAACCCCGTGCGCGCCGGTTTGGTGGCCGACCCCAAGGACTACCGATTCTGCGGCTACGGCGAGGCTGTCGCCGGCAATGCCGCCGCCCAGGCGGGCCTCTGCCAGGTGCACGGTGTGAAATGGCAACAAGCCCACGCCGCGCATCGTATCGGCCTGTTTGGCACTGGTTCTGCCCCGCGCCTCTCCGGCGCCACCATCGCCCCGGCCGCCTTCCAAAAGGTGCTGCTACAGAAGGGCCAATTGCCTATGGCCACGGTGCTGCGTTGCCGGGTACGCTACTTCACTGATTCCGCCGTGCTGGGTTCACAGGCCTTTGTCGCCCTGCATCTGGCCGCTTATCAACGACGCTACGGCGCGCGCCAACGCAGTGCCCCGCGTCCTCTCCAGCCCATCACCGACTGGGGCGGCCTCACCGTACTGCGCGCACTGCGCCAGAGCCCTTTCGGGTAGTTTTCCGAAAGAATGGGTCCGGACGGGGCCCGTTCGATCCTGTGATAGCGACAGTGGAATTGGCCCTCGTTTGATCAGGTCGGCTTCACCCAGGCATGTCCGGCGGCCGGAAGTTGAGGTGACGGCTAGGCCCAGACGTTGCCCCCGAGCGATAAAGCGCAGGTGCCCGGGTGCATAGCCACCCAAGCGGGAGTTCTCTATGCGCGTTGGCTAGGCTCGCGGGGAATGATCGCAAGCCGCGCAGGTTTCCCCGTGACACGATCAGGGATACTTGATTTCCATCACTACCAACTGTCCAATTTGCGCGAGCACAAATCCTCCCCAGTCGCTCCGCAGCGCCAAAAGGGGGCTTCGAGGGGACAGGTCGGAAATCCAGCGGGCGTTGGCCCCTGCAGTCGCAGGGAGTGGCTGCATCCGTACGGCCGGATTGTCCGGGGCGATGATCGGGCGATAGGCCAATTCAAGCCGGGGCCGTCGTCGTAGGATCTCGTCTGAGTGGCAGAAGGGACAGAGTGGCAGAAGGGACAGGTCTGAAATCGTGGACCTGGTCCTTCTCCTATTCGGAGGAGTCCCGGTGTTGCGCGCCGCTACACTCCTGCCGGCATGGCCGAAACCCAATTGGCGTAGATGGCGGAATTCTGTCTGTCGTTGACCAGACCAGGCCGGCGATGGGCGGGATTTCTTGGGCAGCGCGCACACAAGTGCCCATCCACCGCCAATCCTGGGCCGAGGCTAAGTGATTGGGCGGCCAGCGCTCTATCGATTGAGTGGCAGAAGGGACAGGTCTGAAATCGTGGACCTGGTCCTTCTCCTATTCGGAGGAG
>CAJCBL010000345.1 GCA_903960515.1 uncultured Verrucomicrobiota bacterium | reverse complement strand
GTAGGAGCGTGCTTGCACGCGATTCAGAAGCCAGATCGCGAGCAAGCTCGCTCCTACAGCCGTCCCCTCCGGCTGCGGTGCCGGCCACCGATCCACCCATCCATCGCGAGCAAGCTCGCTCCTACGGCCGTCCACTCCGGCTGCGCCGTCCGTTGTAGGAGCGTGCTTGCACGCGATTCGGAAGCCAGATCGCGAGCAAGCTCGCTCCTACAGCCGTCCTCGCCCGGCCGCGGTGCCGGCCACCCATCCACCCATCCATCGCGAGCAAGCTCGCTCCTACAGCCGTCCACTCCGGCGGCGCCGTCCGTTGTAGGAGCGTGCTTGCACGCGATTCAGAGGCCAGATCGCGAGCAAGCTCGCTCCTACGGCCGTCCTCGCCCGGCCGCGGTGCCGGCAATCGATCCATCGCGAGCAAGCTCGCTCCTACATCGGGCATGCACTTGCCCGCACATGAGGCATGCCGCCTCAAGTGCATGGTTACGGCCAACCACCCTTACGGAGCGCCACTTACCAAGGGGCATTCCCCACAGCGCCGTACCAGCCCGCTCAGGCCTGCGCCCCCGGAGGAGCAACGGGCTCGGTGGGGAAAGGGGCGAAAAGCGATACCGCTTCGCTGCGCGAACTCACCTGCAGCTTCTTGTAGATGCGCCGGATATGGGTGTTTATCGTCCCGATACTCACATGGAGCTCGTCGGCGATCTCCTTGTAGGCGTGGCCGCGGGCGAGCAGGCGCAGGATCTCCCGCTCCCGGGTGGAGAGATTCTCCGGCTCCTTGCGCGACTCCTGCGGCTTGGCCTGGAACCAGTGCACGACCTTGCGCGCGATATAGCTGCTCATCGGCGCCCCGCCCTCGTGCACCTGGCGGATGGCCTCCAGCAACTCCTCCCGAGGCACCTGCTTGAGCAGGTACCCGGAGGCCCCCGCCGTGAGCGCGTCGAAGATGTGGTCGCTGTCCTCAAAAACTGTTACCATCATGAACTGAGTCTCCGGCATGAGGGGCTTCAACTGCCGCACGCAGGTGATGCCGCTCTGGCCCGAGAGGTTGATGTCCACGAGCACCACATTGGGCCGCTGTCGCGGAAGGTCCGACACCGCGCTCTCCACGTTGGTGTATTCGCTCACCAGTTCGAAGCCGCTCGCGCTGCCCACCCACCCAGCGATGATTGCGCGGACGTCGGGGCTGTCTTCAACAATGGAAACGGTGATGCTCATGGGGTTGGGGTGGCCGCCGGGGTAACAGACCTGCGACCGGCGCAAACCCTAGCTTGATCCAAACCCTAATGTCGAGAGTCCCTCGTCTTCCCTTCCGGGGGGGCGGGCACCAAGGGTACGACAAAACACACCACGCAGCCTCCGCCGGGGGCGTTGCGAATCTCGCAGGCCCCTCCGATGCGCCCCAGCCGCAGGCGCATGCCCGGCAGCCCGTTGCCCGAGGAGATGCGGCCCGACTTCGGTCGGGAAACCACCACTCCACCCTCCTCCGGCAGCCCACGGCCGTCGTCGGCCACGGTGAGCCGGCAGCCGTCGTCACCGATTTCCAGGGATACGGTGACAAACTTCGCCCCGGAATGGCGCACTGCGTTGTTGAGGGCCTCCTTGTAGGCGAGAAACAAGTTGTGGCGCACCTCCGCGGTGGGGCGCAAGGGAGGCAGATCCACGGGCAGGTCCAGGCGACAGCGCATCTTGGCGGCACCCAGCATGTCCTGCGCGAACTTCTCCAGATAGCTCACCAGGGACTCGAGGGTGTCGTGCCGGGGGTTCACCGCCCATACGATCTCGCCCACCGACAGGGTTACGGCCAGCGAAGTCTGGTAGATCTGGGCGAGCCCGGCCTCAAGCCGGGGCCGGTCTTCGAGCTGCCCGCGCACCGTCTCGGCCAGCATGGTGATCTGCGTGAGGCCGGCGCCGATGTCGTCGTGCATGTCGCCGGCTATGCGAGTGCGCTCGGTGTCCACGGCCCGCTCGCGCTCCATGATCTGGAGCCGGCGCAGCAGCCGGTAGCGGGCCTGAATCCATACTCCGCTCACCACGGCGAGCAGCACCACCACCGCCAGCAGCACCCGGAACCAGAGCGTCTGCCAGAAATGGGGCAGTACGACAAAGGCGAGGCTGGCCCCCTGCGGGCTCCAGACGCCGTCGTTGTTGGCTGCGACCACCCGGAAGCGGTACTTGCCCGGAGGCAGGTAGCTGTAGCTTGCCCGCCGCTCGGCCCCGCCCTCGACCCAGGCCGGGTCGAGCCCGTCGAGCCGGTATTTGAAACGTACCTTGCCCGGGACCATGAAGCTGAGGCCGGTAAACTTGATCTCCACGCGGCGCGCCCCTGGAGCCACTTCAATGGGCTCCGGCGGGCTCGACCCTTCGGTGACAATGGCGTCGCCCACCCTCAGACTCTCGATACACACCGGCGGGGCTTGCGGATTGAGCTGCACTGCGCGCGGGTCGACCACCGCCAGCCCCCGGGCCGTGGAGAAGACCAGGCGCCCGTCGGCGGTGCGGCACCCAGGGGCTGGTTGCGCGCTGGAGGCGGCCAGGGTGAGCAGCCCCTCGTTGAGTCCATAGCTCAGGCAGTTGACCTCGCTGGCCTTCCCGTCGGCGCAAGCGTTGAGCTCGCTCTTGCTCACCCGCAGGATTCCCGCCGGCGAACTCATCCACAGATACCCCAGCCCATCGTCCTCAATCTGGGCGATCGATGTGCTGCCCAGTCCGTTGGCCACTCCCACGGCCGCGAACCGCCCGTCCTTGTATCGGTTCAGCCCTCCGCGGCGGGTTCCGATCCAGAGGGCGCCGTCCGGGTCGAGATACAGACCTTGGATGAAGTCACTGGTAAGCCCGTCGTGCTGAAGATACTGGCGCACCTTGCCGTCGCGGATCTCACCGAGTCCCTCGCCGTCGCACCCCACCCAAAGAACACCGTCGGGCTGCTCGAGTATCGCTCGGATGTTGACGAGTTTGCGGGGGCTCTCCGGCTCCACCCACTGGACACCTCCGCGATCATAGAGGGCCAGCCCCACCCCGCTGCCCACCCACAGGCCGCCACGGCGAGCCAGGGCCAAGGCGGTGATCGCCGTGCGCAACTCCCCCGTGCCGGGGGCAGCGGCGAAACCCAGGCCAGCCGAACTGTCCAAGCCCGCCCACGTGCCGGCCCACAACGAGTTGCCCACCCCCTCGCAAACCGCCCACACGTAGTTGTTGCGCAAGCCCGCCCCTAGACCGAACTCCGTCCATTGCCCTTGCTTGGACATGCGATACAAGCCGGCCCCCTCAGTGCCCACCCAGAAGCCGCCGTCCCGAGCCGGGCAGGCGGTGAGCACCGAGCGGCCCTGCCACTCATCGGGGGGCACCAGCATTGAGACCTTCTTTTCCTGGAGCTTGAACAAGCCGGAACTGCCACTGCCCAGCCATACTCCACCCTCGTGATCCTCGCACAGCGCCAGCACCCAGTCGGACGGCAACCCCGTGTTCCAGCCGAACAGCCTTTGGCGCTGCGGTGAGCCCGGGGTGAGGGCCAGCACTCCCTTGTCGTAGGTGCCGATGAGCAAGCGCCCGTCGGCCGTCTCCAGCATGCTGGAAATCGAGGCCGTGCCGGTATCGAGTTCCGCCAAGGGGGCGCTCCACTGGGCAGATACGAATTTGCGGAGCCGCCCGTTGGCCACCACCCATACGCCCTCGCCCGAGCAGGCCCCCACACCCTGTACAGTCTCCCCGTCGGGCAGGGGCACCGACCTGAGCTGGGCCTTGTCGAGTTCGTACAAGCGGCCCCCCCGGGCCACCCAGATCCTGCCTCCCCGCGAACGGGTCATCTGCAAGATCCCCTCAACCCCGCCAGACTGGGGGAAAAGCACCCTATGGTCGCGTACCCGCGCCAAGGTGCCACTGCTGTCGAGGGCCCATACGTCCCCGGCCTCGTCGCTGGCGATGCTGATGATGCGGTTGCCCACCTGTACTTGAAATACAGTGATGACACCGTCCTTCAACGAGCTCACCGCACCCCGGGAATGCCCGATCCAGAGCGTGCCGTCCGGCGCCTCGTAGAGACTGGTGACGGTGGAGTCGCTCCACTCCTTCACCCTGGTGTTGTCGAAGAGGGTGAAGGCCACCCCGTCGTACCGCACGAGTCCATCGTAGGTGCCAATCCAGATATACCCGTCGCGAGTCTGCAGCACCGCAGCCACGGTGCTGGCCAGCAATCCGCTCTGGGGCTGCCAATACGCCGAGGCCAGCGCGGCACTGGCCGCCAAGCCCGTAGAGGGCCCCAACCAAACCCCGAGTCCCAGGCCCACGACCAGGGCTGGCGCCGGCACGATCCCCACAACCCGGCGACGGGTGGTGGACACCAGGGTGCGAAGGGCGAGAAGTCCGAGGTATAAACGGGACATTACGATGGGGATACGGGGATGCAGCAGCGGCCGTGCACGGTCAACGACGAAGCCGGCCCAGAGCCGGTGGCCGGGGTGAACGGGCTCCGTGTTCGTGATCCTTGTACGCATCCGGGAAGCCGTCTGCGTTGTTCAGGTTCATATCGGCTGCCGGCGCCCGGGCTTTACACCCGTCTCGCCCACGCCAACCCTCAGATCTGCGAACCTGTCCACCCTGCCTTCTGCACTCCGCCTTCTGTACTTTTCGTTCACCCTTAGGTCTGCGGTACGCGCTCGCGTCGAGCGGAGAGCCACTTGCCAAGTGGCCCCCCGGCGCGCCCGGCGCTCTGAAACGCGGGCAAGCGAACCGCTTTGCGCTCTGGCAGTGCACGAACTTGGCCGCCGCGGGAGCGGGCTTGCACGCGATCTGCGCTCTAAAGCGCGTGTAAGCACGCTCCTGAGAAGAATAGTTACGGCTGAAAGCCACGGCCGCAGAATGCGCCTTCGCAGATCAACTGTATGCGCAGCGCTCAGGCTGGGCCGGCAGAATACACTCAACGCCCATCCCAATGTGCCGATAGTAAACCACTCCCGCACCATGCACACCCGCCCACCCCGGCCCAACTTCGGTCCGCGCCGGTTCCCCTCGCTCGGGTGGGCGCTGATCTGGGCTGCCGTTTGGCTGGGACCATCGCTGGCCGCCGTGGGAATCCGCTCGGCGCCGGCCGGCTTCAACGAGGTCGGGGTGCCCGCCTTCGCCGTGTTCGGTCCCGAGGCTTTGGGGCTGAGCGCCCCGCCCACCGACCTTCACTTTCTACCCGACGGACGCCTCATGGTGGTGGCCCAGCGAGAGATAGCCTTCGGCGACGGCACCCGCTGGGAAACCTACCGCCGTACCGGCGACGACAACGATCACCTCGGACCCCGCGTCGCCCTCGATGCCGACGGCTCCATCTACGCGGCAGTCAATAATCGGTTCTCCCGCATCCATCTCGATGCCGACGCCCACTGGAGCGACTCCACCATAGCCCAACTGCCCGCCACCGGTACCCAAGTCGTGGTGGCCCCCAACAACGCGGCCGTCTTTGGCGACACCTGGTACTGGTACGCCGGCAGCGGCTCCCTCGTCTCGTGGCGCCCCGGATGCCAGCCCGCCATCATCCAGCATGAGGGCAGCGTGGGGTATATCTTCGCTCTCGGGGCCGACGTATTCTTGTGCGACGGCAGCTCCGGCCGCCTGTATCGCATTGATAATGCCGCAGCGCGCACCGTGCGGGTTTCAAGTGCGGAGACAACCGCCTTCGAAAGCGTGGTGGCCAGCGCTCCATTTGCCCCGGGTCTGGCGCTGGTGGCCAAGTCCACGGGCGGGCTGATGCTCTTCGACGGTGTGGGCTTCCGCCCATTTACCGAGACCTCCGAGATTGGTGCCGCCGGCTCCATCAGCGTCCTGTGTGCACTTGGTCCGGACCTTTTCGCCGCCGCCATCGACACCACCGGCATCGTGGTCTTTGATCGCAGCGGCCGGATTGTGCAGTCGCTTAGCCGCACGCTCGACCATCGCCTGGGCAGGGTGCTACGGTTGTTCTATTCCGGCGACGGAGTGCTATGGGCCACCCTCAACGACGGACTGGCGCGCATGGAGTTCTCCTCTCCCTACTCCAATTTCGACCCTCTGGTTCCCACCAGCCTCAGCTACGCCCAAATTCACCGCGTCGACGGCCGCCTTTGGATATCCAACGGCAGGGCACTGCGAGGAGTCTACACCGCCCACGGGCGGCTGCTGCGTTTCGATAACGACACGCCCGACGGGCTGCGCTTCGCCTTCATGGGCAGTGTGGCCGGGCGACTGTTCGGAACCACCAACTCCGACATCTACGAACGCACCGCTGCCGGCTGGCAAGTGGTGGCCACCGGGATGCGCAGCGCCCGCTTCGGCATCCGCCCGCCCTCCGACGAGGGCTGGTTCTATACCGCCACCGATGAAGTGGGTTGGTTGCGACCCAGCGCCCGAGCCCTCACGGTCCAGCGCATGCCGGTGCCCGGGTTGGGCTATGTCTACAACTCGATCATCGACGCCAGCGGCGATCTCTGGCTGGAGTTGGGCAACGCCCGGGCCGCGCGCGTTCGCTTCCCGACCGGGGAGTCCCCCCAGGTGCGCCTCTTCAGCGCTGCCGACGGCCTGCTCGACGGCTGGACACAGGTATTCGTCATCGACGGAGTGGCGCGCATCAACGTCGCCAGCCACATCCTGCGCTTCGACGAAGCCTCCGATCGCTTTGTTGAGGACAAGGAGTTCCTGAGCCTCCATCCCTCACTGGAACAGTCCAGCGGCCGGCCTGTGCGCGACCCCGAGGGCCGGATATGGTTTGTCTCCGGCGGCTCCATCCATCGCCTGGAGCCCGACGCCACCGGAGCCGAACAGTCCAAAATCATGCTCCCCGGCTTCGCGCCCTACGAGCTCACGGTCGAAGACAACGGCGTCGTCTGGATGCTCGAACGTAAACGCCTCGTGCGCTTCGACCCTCGCACCCCTGCAGCCCCGCCCCGCCCCCTGAGGGCCTTGATCACCGCCGTCCAGCTCCCCGGCTCCGGCCGCCATATCACCTCTCCCGGCGCCGACCTGCCCGACCTGCCCTTCTCCGACAACTCCCTGAGTATCCGCTTCGCCGCTCCCGCCAACCCCTTCGGCCCCCCGGTCTCCTTCGAAGTCCTGTTGGCCGGCGGTGGCGACGTTGCTGAGCACTGGACCTCCACCGGCATCGTGGGTTCAGCCTCCTTCAACCGGCTCAAGGAAGGCCACTATGTCTTCCGCGTTCGCCCCCACACCGGGACCACTGTCGGCCAGGAGGCCCGCCTGGCCTTCACAGTCCTGCCCCCTTGGTATCGCTCCGTGGTGGCCTATGTCGGATACGGGGCCTTCACGCTTGGGCTCCTAGGGGCCATCACCTGGCTCGCCACCTATTTGCAGCGGCGCGAGAAGATCCGCCTCGAGCACTTGGTGGGGGTGCGCACCTCCGCCCTCGCCATCAGCGAAGACCGTTTCCGCCTGCTCAACGCCGACCTCGAGAGGCGCGTCGATGTTCGCACCCAGCAACTCAACGACACCAACGCCGACCTCAAGATCGCCAAGGAAGCCGCCGAGTCCGCCGACCGCGCCAAGAGCGCATTCCTGGCCAACATGAGCCACGAGATCCGCACTCCCCTCAACGGTGTCATCGGCATGGGCCACCTGCTCATCGGCACCCCGCTCACTCCCGAGGCCAAGGACTTCGCCGAAACCCTGCTCTTCAGCAGCGAAACCCTCCTTTCGGTCATCAATGACGTCCTGGATTTCTCCAAGATCGAAGCCGGCCGCCTCGTGCTGGAGTCCGTCGATTTCGACCTGCACGAACAGCTCGAACGCTCCCTCGCGCTCCAGGCCGCCCCAGCCCGCAAAAAGTCACTCGAACTGATCCTCAACTACGCCGCCGATGCCCCCCGCCGCGTGCGCGGCGATCCGGTGCGCGTACGCCAGATCGTCCTCAACCTCCTGGGCAACGCCATCAAGTTCACCGAGCGCGGCAGCGTGACCCTGCGCCTCCTGCCCGCCGCGGATTCCAGCCAGCCCAACCACCTGCGCATCGAGATCCAGGACACCGGTATTGGAATATCTGAGGCACACCAGGCCAACCTCTTCCAGCGCTTCGCCCAGGCCGACAGCTCCACGACCCGCCGTTTCGGCGGCACCGGCCTGGGGCTGGCGATCTGCCGGCGCCTGTGCGACCTGATGGGCGGCGGGATCGGCGTCGTGAGCACCCCTGGCGCCGGGGCCACTTTCTGGCTTACCGTGCCGTTTGCAGCCGCCGCTCCCACCCCGGCCACCACACCGGACCCCGCCGCCTTGCGCGGGCGGCGTATCCTCGTGGTCGACGACAATGCAGTTAACCGCAAGGTCTTCCATCACACCCTGGCCCGCTGGGAGCTCCAACACGATGCCGCCGACAGCGCCGCCACCGCCCTTGAACTGCTCAACCGGGCAACCGCCACCGCCACTCCCTACGACATCATCCTCCTCGATCACCGGATGCCCGATACCGACGGACTGGAGCTGGCCCGCACCATCACCGCTAACCCGGCGCTGGGCCACCCGCCCATGATCCTGCTCACCTCCGAGGGTGAATCCCCTTCGCGCGAACTGCTCCGCTCGCTGGGGATCGGGGCATGCGAATTCAAGCCAATCTCCGAAGAGCGCCTCTATGAGCTGATGCTGCGCACGCTTCCTTCCGCCGATGCGCTCGCCTCTGCCCGATCCAAACCCCAAACTCCCAGCACACCATCCCGCGGAGCTCGCATCTTGGTGGCCGAGGACAACGCCGTGAACCAGAAGGTAGCCCTGCGCTTCCTCAAGGGCGTGGGCCACCAACCCACCATCGCCGTGAACGGCCACGAGGCGGTCGAAGCCCTGCGCAGCAACTCCTTCGACCTCGTGCTCATGGACGTGCAGATGCCCATCATGGACGGGCTTGAGGCCACCCGCACCATCCGCAGAGCGGAGGCCGCCGGCGAAACCGGGTTCACTCGCCGCATCGCCATCATCGCAATGACCGCCAACGCCCTCTCCGGCGACCGGGAGATCTGCCTGGCCGCCGGTATGGACGACTATGTGACCAAGCCTCTCACCCCCGAATCCATCGGCACGGTGATAGTCCAGCATTTGCCCCCGCTGCCCAGTATAGCCGACAACTGAGCGCGACGGCGCGTTTTGTAGGAGCGTGCTGGCACGCGATGGTATCAACGGATCGAACCGAGGGCAGAAGCTGCTGGCACGCGATTGAGAGCGCAGATCGCGTGCAAGCACGCTCCTACTACAAGGACAAGGCGTTCAGCTCATCCTCAACGAGCCGTGGAATGAGCGACTGACTCTTCAGGGGGGCCACTGAGCAAGTGGCTCTCCGGGGATGCCTCTTGCCAACTGTCGCTCCACTCGGCGCGCATGCTTCAGCCTTCCCAGGTTCCGCCTTCAGCCATTCTGCAAGCGGCCCTGCACCACCTCCGGTGGCGGAGAATCCAGAACCACCAACGCGGCCAAGCGCATGAGCACCGCTCAGCGCAGAGCCAAGCAGCGCGGCCAGCTTGCCCCAGGAAAGCGCCCTCAACTCAGCGATACGGCCGACTTGAGCACACTGAGCTCCGCACCCACCTCCTCGACCACCGCATCGATGACCTCGGGGAGGATGGCGGCCTTCTCGCACTTGAGCGGATCGCGGCGCCAATAGGCAGCCTCGCCGGGCAGGCTCTTGCCCAATTGGTGCACCACCCAGCCGGCGCAATTGAGCATCGCGGCCTCGGCCGGCGCATCGGGCGACACCAGAGGATCGTAATGGTGGCGGATCGCCTGCCGGATGGTGGGATCGAATTTCCAGTGCTCCATCAACTCCGCAGCCGCCTCGGGGCTGTCGATACCGAAGATTCCGCGCTCCCAGTCGCCCAGATGCGGCTCCACTTCAGGACCAGGATACGGGGCGATCTTGAGTCCGGGCTGGGCGGCCAGCCGGGTGAAAAGCACTTTCCCGGCCGAGCGCAACAGCCCGATGGTGTAGGCGGCCTGCTCATCATCGGAACCCTGGCTGCGGGCGAGCCGCTCCATGGCCAAAGCGGAGGCTAGGGAGTTTTCCCATACAAGATCGCCGCGCACCCCGTAGAGCGTGAGCTCCTTGGGGAAAAGCTGGTTGGTGGCCGCCAGGCCCACGAGCCGGTACACCTCCCGGAACCCCACCCGGTTGATCGACTCCTCCAGCGAGGTGCTCGGCTCGGCGAAACCAAAGAGCACGCTGTTGCTCAGGCGGATCACCTGGGCGCTCAGGCCCGGGTCCATCTTAACCAGCCCGACCACCTGGTCTACGCCGGTATTGAGATCCTTGAGCACCGAGGCCAGGCGCGAAAAGATTCGCGGTGATGCGGGCAACTGTTGCCCCACTCGGATGATGTCCGGTTTGCCGATTTTCACGTGGGTAGTCGCAGGGCTGGAGGCGGGGGGAATCACGGGGGGCAGGCGTCTCTATCGGCTAGTTCCCGCCAGACCTGAGCGCAAGCCGCGACTTCGCCACCGAAAGAACTCCTATTTCTCCCCGACCCGGAAATACGCGGGCCTCCGAGAGGGCTGCGCGAACCCAAGTCCCCCTTTCCGCATACAAACCCGGGGCCCCGAAAACCCCAGGAATAGAACCGCCAGCGCCGGCCGCCTCAAGGTGGGCCTTGCATCGGCCGAGGGTGCCGATTTCCCTCCCCGCCACTACCGACTTCCCAGAACCGCCGGAACTTCACCATGAACAAACTCCTTCTCTCCGCCGCTTTGATCCTGGCAGCCGCGCTGGCCTCCACCGCCGAACTGAGGGCCGACACCGTAGCAACCAAAGACGGCTCCACCATTCAGGGCAAAATCCTCCATGTCTCCGGCGGCGTAATAGAAATCGAAACCACCTTCGCAGGGGTGCTGAAAATCCAACAGGCCACTGTGGTGAGCCTGGCAACCGACTCGCCGGTGTCCCTGCGGTATCAGGGCGGCAACACCGTGCGAGGTACCCTGTCCACCGCCGAGGGCGAAGTCCGGGTCGCCGGGCCTGGGGCGCTGGATACGGGTGCCGTCTCAAAGGTGGAGACCGTCTGGACCAAGGACTCCGACAGCCCCGAGGCCAGGGCCGCAGCCGCCGCCAGGAGCACCTGGGGCTTCGAGGCCTCCGTCGATGTGGTCGGCACCAAGGGCAACAGCGACAGCATGGCCACTGCGGTGGGCTTCGCCGCCACTCTCGCCGGCCCCACCGACAAGCTCGTGCTCTACGCCGCCTACTCCCGCGCCGACCAGGGCAAGGGCGAAAAGAAGGAGACCAACACCAACAACGCCAAGGGCGGGGCGGACTATTCCGCCTACTTCACGCCGCGCTCCTCCTGGTACGTCCGCGAAGAAGTCGGTACCGACAAGATCAAGGACCTCGACCTCTACTCCAACACCGCCGGCGGTATCGGCTACGCTTTCATCCGGAAACCCAAGCAGGAGCTCACCGCGCGCGCCGGTCTCGCGTACCGCTACGAAGCATACAGCGCTGGCGCCGATCTCGGCACCGCCGCCCTCGACCTAGGCCTCGCGCACAGCTACTCCGGCAGCTCCTGGCGCGTAGGCAACAAGCTCACTTTCATGCCCTCCTTGGAAGACTTCGCCAACTACCGCATCCAGCACGACAGCTTTTTCGAGATCCCGCTCGCCTCCACCAAATGGAAGGTGCGCCTGGGCCTGGCCAACGACTACAACAGCCAGCCCAAGCCGGGGAAGGAAAAGCTCGATACCACCTACTACACCAAGTTCCTGCTGAGCTGGAAGTGAGCGGGCAGGGGGCGAATCTCGTTCGGTGGCCTGGCGACAGGCCCCCGACGTCCGCTTGACCTCATCGTCTCGCCCCCGCCGAGTCGCCGGCCCACGATCCATCGCGAGCAAGCTCGCTCCTACACCAGTCCACTCCGGCTGCGCCCCTCCGTCGTAGGAGCGTGCTTGCACGCGATGCCGAGGCCCAGCGCCCTAGCGCAGTCTCACACAACTCCCCTTCGCTCCGCCGCCGCTCCCTCGCTTGGCCTCGCCGTCTCGCCCCCGCCGCGTCGCCGGCCCACGATCCATCGCGAGCAAGCTCGCTCCTACACCAACTCCCCTGGACGCCAGCACCCAGCGAATACCGGGTGGACTCCACCTGCTGGCCCCGCCATCGTCCCGGGCCCTCGCGCCAAGCCAGCCAATACGCCCGCGCGTGTTTCGCCCCCTTTCAGCCCGGAACTTAGCTTCAATCGTGCAATGAAATACTACTACACCGACGCCCAGAACAAGCCCACAGGCCCCGTAGAAGTGGAACAGCTCAAACAGCTCCACTCCCAGGGTACACTCACGCCCCTCTCCTCCGTCATCCCCGAAGGGGCCACGCAGTGGACGACCTTGGGAGCAGTGCTCGGGATCGCGCCCCCGCCGCCCGCCCCGCCCCCGCAGCCCGCCACAGCCTCCGTCAACTTCATCGAACTCATCGGCACCTCGCTCGGGCGCTTCGTGGAGACGCTCCTGGAATTCATGCGCAAGGTGCTCACCGAGAGCTTCCTCACCAGCGCCCTCACCGCGCTCACTCGCAGCGGCCACGCCCTGGTGCTGCTCGGCGCAGTGCTCGGCCTCGTCTACTCGATCGTGCTCGCGGTCCGGGCCAGCACCAACTCCTTCGGGGTCTTCGGCGTTGGCCTTGGGCTCATCCTCTGGGTCGCCATCCTCCAATACGCGGCGCTGCGCTTCTTCACCGCCAACAAAGGGTTGGTGAAGAGCAGCCCCAGCCGCGTAGGCTCGGCCGCCCTACTGGACTGCCTCGCTCTCATTCTCATGGTCAGCGCCGTAGTCGCGCTGGTTAGCGGCACAGTGACCGCGATCCGCTACGACCAGTTCAGCGCCTTCGCCGGCGGGCTGCTGTCCGCGGTCATGCTGCTGATGGGCGCCGGCGCGGCACTCCATCCCAAGCTCTCCAACGTGCGTATCGAAGAGTCCACCGCCGGCCAAGAGGCGATCGGGCTGGCCTCGTTCTTCGGCAAGGCATTCCTGAAGCTGCTGCCCCTGTTCTTCGCCCTGGCCTCGCTGGCCGGCACTACTGTCATCATCGTGGCGTTCTTTTCCTCCGACAGCAACTCGGGCGCGGCCGCCTTCATCCAGTCCGTAGCCGCCCTGATTCCCGGCATCGCACAACTGCCCAACATAGATGCGGGCCTGGCCGGCGTGGTCCTGCTTGTCCAGGCCTGCCTGTTACCGGTATTCGCCTACCTCGGCTTCCTGGTGCTCTACCTCGCGCTTGATCTGATGCGCGCGGTACTCGACATCCCGGGCAAGCTCGACCGCCTCGCCCGCTAACTCCCCCCAACGCAGGAACCGTCGCCGGCATGAGCCTCCCCCCTCCGCCTCCTCCGCCACCACCACCGCCGTCAGGCCAGCCTGCGCCGGTTCCTCCGCCCCCTCCTCCGCCAGCTCCCGCTCAGGCCAAGGTCCCCGCCTCCGTCCCGCCGCCTCCTCCTTCAGCCTCCAGCCTTCAGCCTTCGGCCTTCTCTTCCCCCGCCTCCAGCCTTCAGCCTTCGGTTTCAGCACCGGCCACTCTTCCGCCGCCGGAGCCTGTTTCATCCAAGGTTTCAGCACAGGTCCCTGCGCCGGTTCCTCCGCCCCCGCCACATCAAGCTCCCGCTCAAGCAAAGGCCCCCGCCGCCGTCCCACCGCCGCCCGCGCCTCGTGCTTCAGCCTCCAGCCTTCCGCCTTCAGCCTTCTCTCCCGCCGCCTCCGTCCCGCCGCCTCCCGCGCCGCCCCCTTCAGCCTCCAGCCTTCCGCCTTCAGTTTCAGCACCGGCCCAGCCGCCTATTCCTCCGCCAGCTTCGCCGCCGCCACCTCAAGCTCCCGCTCAAGCCAAGGTCCCCGCCTCAGTCCCGCCTCCTCCTTCAGCCTCCAGCCTTCCGCCTTCCGCCTTCTCTCCCGCCGCCTGCGTCCCGCCTCCGCCCGCGCCGCATCCTTCAGCCTCCAGCCTTCAGCCTTCAGCCTTCTCTTCCGCCCCACTTGGGCGCGCCACCAAGCTCGCGCTGGTCGGCGGCCTCGCCCTCCTGCTCGCGGCCGGACTCGGTATCTGGGGTTGGACCTTCCAGCGCGACCGCTTGGGCGACGCTCAGGTCCTGGCCGCCCTCAACGCCCAACTCGGCGCCGGCAAGATCCGCTTCGCCTCGGTGGAGCTCACCACCTCCTCCTCCAGCGCCCAGGAGCGCACCCTGCAGTTCAAGGCCTCCGGGGCCTTGGCCCAGGATCTCTTCGCCCGGCAAAACACCGACACCGTGCTGCGCGCCAAGTTCTCCGATGATATCGGCCGCATGGAGTCGCTCGCCCAGGAGCTCTCGACCCCGGCCAGCGCCCGCCTGGTGGAACTCGCCGCCATCGGCGCCCCCCCGGCCGATCCGCTCGCCTTTGTCTTGCTCGAAAAGACCGCCACCGCCGGCTCCCCCATCGCCTGCACCGGCAAGGTGGCCGCCACCCGCGGGCCCGAAGGCTGGAAACTCGAGGCCACAGCGGAGGACTACACCCCGCCACTGGCCCTGGGCAAAGCACGCTCCAACCTCCCCAAGGACGCGTTACTGGTCGCCGATCCCGCTTTTTCAACGACACTCGCAGCAGCCGTGGCCGCCCGCCTCGCCTTCGCCGAAAAGCTTGCCGCAGCCCGTACCCAAGTGGCCGAGCAGCTCGCCCGCGAACGCGACTCCCGCCAAGTAGCCCTCCTGGTGGCCCTCCAACCCGGCGCGCTCTTCCTCGGCCGCGCCGAAGCCCTCGCCGAGGGCGGCGAGACCATCCCCGGCCTTGTCCTTGAAATCGCCACCCTCAAGGCCTCCGCCTGCCAGGTCACCGCTCTGCTGCGCAACCAAGGCGACTGGACTGATACCCGCACCTTCTCGGGCGCATGGGAAGTCGACGCCGACTTCAACTCCATGAGCCTGCCCCTCGCCACCCGCAGCAGCCAGGCCGTGGCCGACGCCGGGCCACTGCTCGCCCTGCGCGAGGCGTGGACGATCGAGCTCAGCCTCGATCCGGCGGGCCGTCTCACCGGCCAATCCCCCACCCACAAATACACCTTCGAGCGGGTAGCCTCCGGCTCCCTCGAACGCGTGCGCTCCGAGCTCAGCGCCGCCCACGAGGCCGCCCTCGCCGCCACCAGCCCGGGAACCAACTACCGCGGCAGCGTCACCGCCAAGACCGGCGGCGAGCCCGTGCCCGCCCTGCTGCGTTTCCTCAAACAGGAGACCAACGGCTCCGCGCTCACCGCCGAGATCGAGCTCGTAGCCGCACCCGGGCGCCCACGCACCTTCCGCGGCTTCGTTGCAGCCAATCCCCACCGCACCGGCACCCTGCCCGTGCGCCTCTCCTCCGAGGCGCGCCGCCGAGTGAGCCGATCCGATACGGCCTCCATCACCGGCCTCAACCGCGATCTCGCCCCGGCCCTCGCCGTGGACGGCGACACCCTTGCGGGTGCCGACGAGTGCTTCGAGTATCGGTTTTCCCGCGCCAGTGCCGAGGAACTCGGCCGCTTGGCCGCCGCCGGCCAGACCACCCGCGACGGAATCTTCGCCAGCGTGAAACGCGGGGCCTCCTACGACGGCCTCGCCCGCCACCGCGACGGGTTCACCACCCCGGCACGCCTGCGCTTCACCCGAGTGGACGACGACGGCACCATCGAGGCGCTGGTGGAGTCGCGCCAGCAGAACGGAGTGAACCTGCGCTTGGCCGGCACCGCCGACTTCACCGCACGCACGCTCCAACTCTCCAGCACAGGCGGCAAGCCCGCCACCGGCAACTCGCTACGCGTACCGTTCTTCGTGCTCGACGCCAAGTTCACCCTCAACCTCGCCGTAGGTGAGCGCACCATCGAGGGCACAATCGCGCACGACTCCGACTGGGCCCTCGTCTTCAACCTCGGCGGCGCCGCCGTGGCCGCGCCCACCGATCTCCCGGCCTGGCCCACCACTGCGGGCGCCCACGCCCTGATCGACGGCACCTGGCAGGCCCTGCCCACCAACAACGGCCACGCCGTGAATTCCGCCACTGCCCGGCTCAGCAAGCTCACCAACAGCAGCGCCAGCGCCACCAAGATCGCCGAACTCGTCTACGATGGGAAAGATCCCATACCCACGCTTCCCTCCGGTGCGGCAGTAGTGATCGTCTATGTGGGGCCCGTGCCGGCGCTTCCACCCGAGCAGCTGGAGAAATACCCCGACGCACTGCGCGACTATCCCTCCGTGGAGCTCTCGCCCGCCCGCAAGGCTCGCATCGGCAGCAAGCGCGTAGCCGATCTATATCGGGTGACGCCCGAAGTCGCCGGTTTCCACAGTGCCCGGGTGGCGGCAACGCTCACCGAGCCCGAAAAGGAGATCACGCTGCTGGTGGCGAATATAGCGCTCGGCACCGGCAACTACGCCCTTCTGGCCAACGGCACCGCCTACGAACTGCAGGTGAAATAGGCCTGGCAGCTCTCCAGCCGAAACGTAGCGGAACGGCTTCCGTTCCGCTACGCTGAGCCGAAATAATCTATTCGTAGGAGCGTGCTTGCACGCGATTCGGAGCGCAGATCGCGTGCCTCCACGCGCTTCATAAGCGCAGGCAAGCCGAACTACGCGGCACTTGATAGGGCAGTGGAGGCCACGGAGCGCCACTTACCAAGTGGCGTTCCGCGCTTCACCGCCTGTAGGGCGGAACGACCTGTCCCTAATCCGGCGAGATCGGGTCAATGTGTAGTCACCAACCGCTACCGTCGATTGGATGGTTTGCTTCGGCCCCACTTGGGCGAAACGCCAATAAATCATTCCAAAGCCCGGACCGAAGCGGCGTAAGATTCGTAAGCCCACCTCTGTACGGATAAACAAGTAGAATATTCAGCCATACGCGCGAGCCAATAGAGGACCCAGAAGCTACCTGTCCCTAATCCGGACCCTCCTCAACGATATCACAGAACGACCCGGTTGTTGGGATCGAGGCGGAAGTCGATGACTTGCCTCAAGGCAACCTTAACAACGCCCTTCGTCCCCAGCGAGAAATCCTGCCGCTTTGCCGCGCGTTCAAGTTGCTTGATTGTGAAGCGGCGTAACCGTTCGACGCTCCAGCCGAGCATGGGAGCTGAATACCTTGTGCCAATTGCCGCGCACAATGCCTTCGCGATCATGGGAGTAACCCGGTCATCGTGATCGACCACTTGCATATATTTAAGTTTGTCTAGTTCATTCATCTGTCGGCAAATCAATTCCACGAGCCAAGAGACGTCTGTGGGCCGAACCTGATCACTAAGGCGCCGTTCGACGAGCTTACCTCCTCCACAAGAAACCTCGTCAAATCCCGTGATCGTCTCGGGAAGCTGCGTGACAACGTACAATGATAAGTCGTGCTGATGGAAACCGACCAGATCAAGCGCTGCAGTCAACCTACTCCATTGCGTCTCGTTCGCTAGCCCGACTACTATTGCGAGTTTCTTTTGTGCCTGAACTCGTACGACGGCGTCCCCGATAAACGCGGTCTCAAACACGATCCTGTTTATTGTATCTATTGTATTTTTAACGAGAATTGCGGCGGTTGCCTCATCTCTAGCTAGAACTGAGGGATGTAAGCGTAGCCCCAAACAGGAAGGAAGGGATTCCGTCTCAGGCGATAGGGGAGGGAATCTCCTAGATAGGATCTCCCTAGTCGCAGAGTCAGTAATTTGGTCGGTGAGCAGAACAGCCTGATTACTGATGTGAAATGCTTCAGCAAACACGGCCGGAACCAACGTCAATACAAAACACAAGCACAACGAGATCTTCATGGGGAAACAACTAAGGGGTCATGAATTACCCTTCGATAATACTGTGAATAGGGCGGCCAAACAACCCCGGTCGGCCGACTCATTTCTCAACTCGCGTGCCATATCGAAACTAATCCGGCGCCCCCACGTAGATTTGTCAACCACTAATCCCTGCCCCCTTCCGCTGGCACTATTCGGACCTGCCATCTGGAGCCTTCTGGGCGTTCACCCCCTGAGTCTTGCCCGGAACGTCCTTGCGATGCAACCACGGCGGCGGCTCACGCTGACGCAATCGTTCCAACGCGACCGCGCCAAAAGGAGTTTTGAACTGACGGATGATCTCATTGCGCACGATTTCAGCCAGTAGCTCTCTCTCGAATCGGATATTTTCCGGAGAAATATTCCTCCACGCCTTTCTGTCTGTAGCAGGGAATGAATGCAGCCGAGGTGAATGGTAGTACGTCATGTTTGTCATGCCGTAGAGCAATACCGCCGCGTCCATGCCTTCCTCCGAGTCTTAAATATAACCGTAGAGTGCCATGAGCGTGTCGCTATAAGAGTGACTTTGCTTAAAGGCCAGCGCCGAGCCGGTGAGTTCCACATGTATGGTCGGGGCGACCCAAGCATACGAGCCCGGAGGCGCGTCATTGCCGCCTTCTTTCACGATGCTCGCCCCTATCGGTCGCGGCAATTGCAGGAAGTCTCGCTGGACCGCCTGTAGCGCTTCCAGCTTCGGATAGTCCGGCACAAAAGTTGTATCGGTCGGATGCGCAGTTTCTCGTATCATCTGTTGCTGTCGTTGGGTGAGCTGCGGGCCAGCAAGGCAGGATAATGCCAGAGAGATCAGCGATACACTCAGCATCAGTATTTTCATGGGGAAAGGAGATCAAGCGACATAGTGTGAAAGGATGCGCGCCAGCGGGTGGCTCGGAGGGCAAAATTGACCTGCCTGTCCCTAATCCGGACCCGAGCCCCTCGAGCATCAGGCTTTGGGCGTTATCTTGCGCGCCACGAACACGGCACCGGCCGCGAGTATTAATAAACCGACGATCCACCACACTGGGTTCGTTTTGTTGGCGGGCGCTGGCTCCGTCGCCGGCGTGGGGATCGACCCCGCCACGGATGATTTGATCGGCTCCGGCGTAGGTTCAGGCGGCGGCGGTGCGGGAGGTTCGGGCGTTGGATCGATGACTGCGGGCGGCGCGGCCAACTGCTGGGCGGGTTGCTTCGGGGGTAGGCTCGCCGGGTTGGATGACGGCACTTGAACTTTGTCGAAGCTTTCAGCCCGTAAGTATGCCTCATTCGTCGTCCACCAATTCCGTATTATCTCAATCAACTCATTCTGCCGTCCAATATTTCGCTTCGACAGGTGACTGCGGGCCCAGTTTTTTACTTCGTCAGGAAACTCCGGACTGGTGGCCAATAGGCTCGTTATCAATACGCGCGTGTCTCCAGTTGGACCTAATCCAACTTGGGTGTCGCCGAGGATCTCCGATACGGGTTCGCCAGCTTGAAGAACCTGTATTACTTCGGAAATCATCCAAGGCGCATTTGAACCCGCTATCGCCCTGCATGCAATATCATCTTGCCCGTCACTATCCCTGTAGCGCTCGGCGTATTTTTGGATAGTAGGTGCATCCTTGAGCCGCATCAAAAGAGATCCGTATATCCACTCGCCAGCACCATCAAGCCTCCGTGATGTCTCAACGATTTCATCCAGAGTGTAATTAGTGCCTGAGGCTGGGATCTTGTCGCGCGTGATACTCAGGGGCGGCGACCGCAATTGACTGAGATAATTCACATCGACATCGCGAGCACTTACATGCATTGCAAATAGAATTGCCAGCAGCAACAGTATGTGTCGGTTAAGCTTCTTCATTGGACGAGGGTTTCTGCGGTTTCATTCGCCAGTCTTCAGAGCGCAGAATTGACTGTCCCTAATCCGGCCCCGCCGGGCCAGATTCGGCGGACGCCGACGGGGCGGGAACGCAGTTCTGCTGGCCAGCAGAACGAAGTGGAGACACGACGGCGACGGCGCGGGTGTTCCAGGAGCGCCGCCTCAGCGCGGCATTCCTGCCGCGCGAGCCGCCGCCGGCGGGGATGGTGCTTACCGGACCGGAAGC
>CAJCBL010000344.1 GCA_903960515.1 uncultured Verrucomicrobiota bacterium | reverse complement strand
GGCGTTGGCTTGGTTATTTCTTGGGCGGGGGCGGGGGCGGGGCGAGTAGGGCTGTCTTGATCGCTGCGGATAGCGTATCCATCTTCGACTTTTCGCCCTTCGCCAGCTCGTCCCCATTGATGTAGAGCGTCCCGATTTTCCGCCCGGATAACAGCATATCCTGAAGTGGTGCCTGGGTGATCGGATCGCGGATCACTTTGCCGTCCTGATAGGTCTGATACATTGGTTTGCCGGCTGGGTCCGTCTTGGGAATCCACTCGTCGGTCTCGACGATCCGAACCAATAGATGCCCCGACGGTCGGAGCCATGCGCCGGCCTCGGGTAAAGTTATGATTCGCGACTCGGCGGCCAAGGCTTGCTCGGATGCGAGCAATGCACGCTCGCACGCGAGCAATGATGCCGTCGCCTGCGCTGCCTCGGCTCGCGCCTGGTCGCGCTCCTGCTGCATCTGGAGCAAGGCGCGTGTGGTCCGGTCGAGTTCCGCTGCGAGCAGCCGTAGCTCGCTCGATTGCATCGGCTGCGTAGTTGAGGGATTCGGCGTATTCGGCTTGTTGGGTTCGCTCATGTTGTATTTGTTTTTCGGTTATTGCTGCGGCCGCCAACTTGGCGGCCTCGAAATCTGAGTGGACCAAGCGAACGCTGGGCGCTGCCTGCTCTGCACGCCGGCGCGCCGTGGTGCGCTCGACTCGGGCCACGGTCGCCGCGATGCGATCGCCGGTGGGGTTGGGGGTCGCGCCTGGTCGCGCCTCTGCCGGTGCGGCCTGCGCTCGTTGGAGCGCATCGCGGGCATAGGCCACTGATGCCGCCTGCTCTGCTGCTGCGGCCTCGACCTGGGCGAGGCGCATCCGCTCGGCCTCGGCCCGGAGTGCAGAAGCCGCGACCTCATCGGCCTTCACCTGGGCCTTGAGTTGTTCCTGCTCGTGCTGCTGCTCCTGCCACGACTGCCACCGGTCGCCGGCATCAGTCTCGACGCCCCGGCGCTCCATCGACCAAGCCCGCCCCATCGTTGGCACCGGCACACCGTATTTGAGTTCCCGGCTCGCTTTCGTTTTCGCGACCCCGTTGACGAGCGCAACCAACCTGTCCTTCTCCCGATCAAGCCACCCCCGGTCATTCATCTCGCGCAGCTTGTTGCCGGTGAATTTCCCGGCCGTATCCACGGCTCGCAGTGTGATGGTCAAGTGCGCGTGATGGTTCAGTCCTGACGCCTCAAAGCCCGAGTCGTGCGCGTCTTTCTGTCGTGGCCGATGCACGGCGACGTGCACGGCGACCCCGTATCTCTCTCGCAGGCTGTCCGCCTCCTGGCGCACAATCGCGGCTCGCTCCGCGTCGGTGCAGTCATGCGGCAGGCTCCATACTAGCTCCCGCACTAGTTGCGCGTCCTTTCGCTTTTCTGAAGCCTCCACTGAGTCCGCAAAGCTCTGATGCGTGCCGGTCCAGCCGACGAAGTAGTCGGCTACTACGTCGGCTTGGCGTGGTGCGTAGTTGTTTGTTCCTACCAAGCACAGACCAGCCCGATAAGCGAGGTGCGCGGCTACGCTTCGCCCCTTTGCGGAGCGACCTAGCACCGAGGCTTTTGTGAAGGCGATACCCATGGTTGGCTGTTTCCTAGGCTTGGCGCGATACGTTGCGAAGCCGCGAAGCGGCGTAGCAATGTATATCGCGCAGTTAAGAGAAACCCAGAAAATGCCACCTCGCCCCCGAAAAGCAAGCCGGCCCGACTGCTGCCGTGCCTTGACCCACGGGCGAAGCTCCCCCATGGTCGCCACATGAGCACCGCCCCAATTCCGAAAAGCATCTCTGAACTCACTGCCCGCGCCCTAGCCCTAGAGGATCGCGCCAAGGCCAACCGCGCCAAAGTAGCTGCCTATGCCGTCTGGTCTAAGTGGCACGGCAAGACCGGAGCACGCTACCGCTACTGCTCCTTGTTGGCCCGCGCCTCGGCACCGGAGGCCATGCTCAAGGCGATCTCTCTGGCCCGCCTCACTGAGGCGGAACAAGCCGAGATGGCCGAGTTGGGAACGACATTTTTGGCGCATCCGTGGACGGTTGAGGTGCCAACAAAGAAGCGCACACGCAGGGCCAAGCAGCCTGCCGAAGCCGCAAAAGAATCCGCGAAATCGTGAGTGTAGGACCGCCAATGCCCGTGTCTGTCTGCTATTCTCCCGCCATGTCCACCACCCTCAACGAAGATACCGCCGCAACCGTCGCCAATGTCGCGCACGGACTGGCTCAGACCTCGATCCACCTCATGGCCGGCGCACAAGTCGGGCGCGATGTTGCCACCCTCCAACCTCAACTCGCAGACCTCGACACCGTGCGGCGCACCCTGCGATCTGCCCTCGGGGATGCTGGTGATCCCATCGAGGTTGCCGTCGCGCAACTCTCCAACTCGGAGCGCGGCGTGGATGCGATGCGCGACCTTCGGCAATGGCTGCGTGGTCCGGCTGGTGGGCTCGACTCGCGCAATCAAGCCGCCGTGTTCGCGCTCTTGACCGTATACTGGTCCGGTCGTGCCGGGAGCGTGCTCGATGCGATGCACGATGCCACGCGCCGCCGAATAGCCGCGATTTGCGGCCCTAGGGGGGGGGGGGGGGCTAGCTAGACCCTCCCCGGCCCAGATCCCGAGCCCCGAGAGCAAGGATGGGGTGGATGGTCGCTGCGCGGCGATGCGAGGGGAGTCGCCGGAGCTCCGGCAGATCGGGCGAGCCGATCAGCCCGCCACGGGCCGCGCTGCGCCGGCCCTATGCCTGCGGCGCCACCGGCCACCCGATGCCAGGCTAAGCCTGTTCGTCATTTTCTGCACCGGAAAAGACAAACACCCAAGCGACAGGCGGCACCTGCCGACTCCAAACGTAAGGAATGGGGATCAGGCTTCGCCTGCGTCCGTGCGGGGCATGGGGCGGGCAGCCCCATACAGGCTCCGGGTCGCGCCTTGCACCGGCGCGAAGCGCGCCGTGGGCTTGTCCGGCGCCGCCTCTACCCGACTCCGCACCCCAACCCCTGCCCCTCTCTCAAGGCTCTCCGGGTCCGGGTCCGGGTCCGACCTGGCGCGCCAGCGCCACCGGCTCGCAGGGCGAAGCCCGGTCTTGTTGCGGGGGGGCCCGCGAAGCGGGGGGCGGCAGCCCCCGTTTCGCGGCGTTTTTCCCCGTTTTTCCTGATTCCGTCCTATCCTATACTTATCTTATATTATGTCCTTTTGTAAATCGTTGCAAATCAACATAACCCAAAAAAAAACCTTAGGAGAATTTCAAAAAACCTTAGGAGAATCAGGGGTAAACCTTAGTGCAGCGG
>CAJCBL010000343.1 GCA_903960515.1 uncultured Verrucomicrobiota bacterium | reverse complement strand
TGCCGCGCAGGCTGGGATCGATCCCGAGTACGCGCCCGGTGAACTTGAGCCGTTGCGGCTGCAGCGCCCCCACCACCACCGATTGCGGCGCGCGGCGCAGTAAGGCCGCAGGCATCTCGGGCGGCGCAAGCCGGCCCTCGATTTTCGCCTTCCAGAGATCTCGTACGTTGCGGCGGGCCATGGGTGGGCGAGCGTGGCAGCGCGGAACCGGGGAGCAACTGCACAGCGGCCCTGACCGTGAAAGCCGGCACGCCGGATTCGTGCAGCTGGATTGGCTAGCCAAGCGCAGAGTCTTACCGGCTCCTGCGGACCCGTTTGGCCACTGCTATCGTAGTTGAGGGTTGGCGGCACACGTAATCGGACTCCAGCGCCACCGAGCTTGCGCTGATCAAACGAGTCGAAGCCGCGTTGCTGGGGCTGCTTGTAGGCGCCTAGCCATGATCGTCTGGGCGAGTCTGTGCGGAGTGGCCAGAGCGAGCTGGTCGCCATTGCCGGCGCACTGAGCCGTCACCCTGACCATGGCCGCTCCGAAGGCTCTGCACCCTGGCCGAACAGCGGTTCTGTTGTGGCGCTCACAGCAACGGGAGAAGCTGGAACCGCTCAAGCCGGGCCGGTACGGATGCGGGGCCGCCCCTGCACTCGTACTGAATCGTTGGCGGCCTATCAAACCCACCGCGCCCCTACCCCTTGCAAAAATCGTCATGAGTTTCCGGGTCCACGCAACTGTGCGCTTGTCAAGGACGCGGGCGTCGCCCAACTTGGCGGCGTTAATTGGCCCGCGGGCATAGTACATCGGTAGTATGCGAGCTTCCCAAGCTTGAGAGGAGGGTTCGATTCCCTCTGCCCGCACCAACTAGAATAGGCCGGTTTCATAGGTGAAACGGCCAAAGACCCAAACCAACGGGTAACGCAAAGAAACTGGCAGAAACCCCCAAAGGTGTGCACCGTTGTGCACCTTGAAAATCTCCATCTCCGCTGCCGCTTGGAAACCGGCCACCCCTTGGATGGTGCACTACCGCCCCGAGGGGGCGACGGGAAAACAGTGCCGAAAATTCTTCACCCGGCGCGAGGATGCCGAGACCTACCAGACCGACCTCAGAAAGCAGGTGCGCAGCGTGGGAGTATCCGCCCTGGCGCTAACCCCGGCAGAAATCCGCGAATACCGGGAGGCCAAGGAGGTGGCCGATGGCGCCGACCTGGTGGCCGTGGCGAAGGAGTGGCGCAAGCGTATCAAGGTGTCGGATTGCCCTACCCTCTCGGCAGCGTTCCTGCGCTTCATGGCCGACCAGGAGGGCAATGGCGACCCATACCAGCGTGCACTGCGGGCCAACGTGGGCGCGCTGCTGGACCAGCTAGGAACGGGCCGCAGAGTGGACGAGCCTACGCCAGGAGAAATCGAGGGAGCGCTGCTGGCCTTCCCCCATGCAGCGGAAACCCTGGCCAACAAGCGCAGGATGCTGACCACCTTCATCGCCTTTTGCCGGCGCCAGGGCTGGCGCTCCGACGACCCGATGGAACGAGTGCGCAAGTTCAAGGTGGCCCGACCCACGGCGCAATTCTACTCGGTGCCGCAGTGCAGGGCCTTGCTGGAAGCGGTGGCCGTGGGCGCCCCGTGGCTGCTGCCCGCGGTGGCGCTGCGCCTTTTCGCCGGAGTTCGAAGCTACGAGACCAAGCGCCTGGCGGCCGACTGGGCCGCCGATGTGCAGCCGGCGCATAAGCGCATCCTCATCCGCGCCGAGGTGGCCAAGGGCCGGGCGGGATCGCCCAGGCCGCGCCTAATTGAGGGCCTGCCGGACCCGGTGTGGCGCTGGCTGGACCTAGGACCGCTGTGGTGGCCGAGTTGGGGCGACGAGATGCTGCGCAGCGCGCTGGGCGAGAGCGTGCCGGAAATCAAAAACGGGCTGCGCCACACCTTCGCCACGTATGCGGTGGCCTACTTCGAGAGCACCGAGAAAACGGCGAGGATCATGGGCAATAGCGCGGAGATCGTGCGCAAGCATTACGCCGGACTGGCCACTCGGGCGCAGGCCGAGGAGTTCTTTGCCCTGGCTCCAGAGGGATGGGAAACTTGAGACCACCTGCGGTAATACTTGACTTGACCTGACCAACCGTTGCCGCAACTTGCCGCGTCACCCATGAACTTGGAACAAAAAGTTAAAGTATTCCTCGCTGGCTTCGGAAGCGTGGTGGAACTTTGGCCAGCTCCCAAAATCCGCCAACCGGAACAGGCTGATCCCGCTCTAGCGTGGGAACATGATCTGCAAGCAATCGCTGGAGATTTCGAACAAGCGATCGGGAAAGTGGACAAGCAGAATGCACCGGCCTCCCGCGCAACGTAAACCGTCATCGCCAACCCAATCCGGGATGGTGATGACAAGCCAGCAGGTGGTCGTAGGCCCGCTGCCAAGCCCCGAGGTATTGGCACATTATGATATCGCACTTCCCGGTACTGCCGAACGCATCGTTCGAATGGCCGAACGTGAACAGGAATTCAGGCATACCCATGCCGCGCAAAAACTCGCGAACGAAAGAAGCGGGGATCGCGCAGCAGGATTTCTCTACCTGTTCGGCCAGGCTTCCGGCCTGCTCATCACGCTAATGGGATTATTCTTTGGTTACAGGTTGATCGCGCTCGGTCGCGACCTTTCTGGATATGCCACAGTGCTCACCACCTTGGGCACACTGGCCGGAGTATTTGTTTGGGGACGCCGCAGGCAACCCGCTGCGCAACTCAAAAGGCAGCCGGCCGCCGCGTAAATGCGGCCGAAAGCGCCCTGAAACGGCAATCAACAGGTAAATAGCAGCGACAACGCGCCCGATGCGAGGACGCACTCGGTTTCGGTTCCTGGGAAAACGGTTTTAGGCCAATAGCCGTGAAAATATGGGTCGCACCGACGGCAGGGCTGATTTCTCAGTCCGACAGGCTCCTAGGAACCATCAAGACACCATCGCGGGTGATGGTAGGGGCAAGGAAACGCCCCCTCTGGCACCGTGGGGAAAAGTATCAACTCGCCTTGTACTTCGGCGGGACACTCGAACAGACCAAGGGAGCGGCGACGTTTTTTCGAGACCCCACCCGCTCCAATTTGTGGTGACCGGAATCGACCACCTCTCCACCGGCCCCGATGGCGCCGCCCATGAGGAGATCCTCGGAGCGCAAAACGAGCTCGAGCGCCGTGGCCGCGAGGAAGGCCAGGCCGCCCCGCTCACGCGTGACCAGCAACTGCGCATGGTCATCAAGTACGGCGGCATCAATCCCGCCCACCCCGTGCACGCCTCAGAAATCGCCATGCTGCGCGAGAGTGGTATTGGCAAAAACAAACAGCTTTTCCACGAGGGAGGCAATACCCTCGACAGCCTTGCCCAGCAGATCCGCCAGGACGTCACCAACGGACCGGAGACCGAGGCCGACGTCCTGGCCTGGCTGGGCGAATTGGCCGCCGGCCGTACCCCCAAGCTCTACGAACGCGGCGACATGGACCGCGCCGCCTACGCCCGCAGCCTGCCCCCCGGTACCACCTTCACCATACAGCGCCCATTCGAGCACCCGCTAGTGCCCGGCCATCGTGTGCCCGGCTACCTACAGGTAGACTTCCACGAGGACGGCGAGAACACCCGCTCGGCCAGCCCCGACACCCTGCGTGCCGAGGACTACGAGCTGCCCGAGATTCCGGAGGCCATGCCAACCGGCCAGTACAACGAGGACCAGGTGCTAGGCCGCGCCCGCTGGGCCGAGGGCCAGCGCGGCTCCGCTCCCCGCAGCCCCCAGCAGCGCCGCTACATCGAGCGCCAACACAAGGTATTCAAGAACATCTTTCCCGGCCTCTTTGCCGACCTCGATGTGCGCATCGCAGACGTGCACCGCACCCTGCGCGAGTTGGGCGAGAAAGGCAAAATCCCCGCCAACGTCGAGGCCGCCTTCAAGCCTCTTCGTGCCGAGCGCGACCTCATCGTGCTGGGCCTCGACACCATCCTGCGCGGCAAGGAAACCGGCCTGGCGCGCCTGCTCCACGAGAGCGGCCACGCCTACTGGTCGATGCTACCCGAGGATACCCGCGCCGCCCTACGCCGCTCCTACGCCACCGACCTCGAAAGCAAATGGTCGCCACTCTGGAAGGACGGCGAGCTAGCCACCGAAGTCAGCCAAAGCCACATCGCCTCGGGCAGCGAACTCGGCGCGCAAGAGTGGTTTTCTGAACTCATGGCGGCCACCAACCGCGAGTGGGCCACCCGCCGCTACGCCTACGGGCGCACCCCCGGCTGGATCATCGACATTGCCGAGCGCCTGCGATCCCTCTTCCACGGCCTCGCCCGCCGGGTGGCCGACAAACGCGCTCTCCAAGGCGACGCCCGCACCGCCTTTCTGGATTCCGATTTCCGCCACTTCCTCACCTCCGGCCGCAACATGCGCCGCACCATGGAGGCCGGCGCGCAGTTCGCCGCCCACCAATCCACCCTCGACCTCGCCACCCCGCTCGGCATCCGCCTTCCCAGCGAGATCGCCAACCTCATCCCACGCTGGCAGGCCCGCGACCTGCACTTCGCCAGCCGCCTGGACAAAGCCCTCTACTACGTAGGCGCCGCAGGCCAGACCGCACTGCGCTCGTCCATCGTCGATAGCATCGTGGAGCAGACCGGCCTTAGCGACGCCCAGGTGCGCTCGCTCGCCCGCCACCTGCGCGACCGCCTGCCCGCCCTCGTGCGCAGCCAACCCGAAGAGGGCAGGGTACGAGTCCCTGAAATCAGCCCAGCCCTGGCCGAGAAGATGACGGGCTCCCGCTTCGCCATATCGGAACCAACAGGCCCCGACTGGCAGGCACGAACAGCGGAAGAAGTATCAGTGGTGCACGCACCCAAAGATGCGCCAATCAGTCGCCGCGATGCGGAAAGCTGGTGGCGTGAACACGGCCCGCGCACTGTGCAGCGCGACGAAATCCAAGCGCAAGTCACCGGCCAGACCTTGGCGAAAATAACAGCAGGCGGGAAACCGTATCCGCAGGCCCGCATGGCGATGATTACCCGCTTGCAAGAACTCGTCGCTAATGGCGCCCGTTTCAACCGTTCCGACGATGGACGGGACCCAAATGTCAAAGGCGTAGTTGAAATCTATGCACCATTCTCCTTCAATGGAGACCTCTACCGTGCCAGGATGCTCATCAAGCTATTCCGGCCCGAATCGCCCCACCCGGACAAACTCCACTCCGGCCGTATCGAAGAGGTTATTCTAGAAAATAGGAATGCCCGGCTAGACTCATTCGAAGGGGATGCTCTCGCAGTGCCGTCCTCGACCTCACCGGGCAAGATCACTGTGGGTGAACTTTTCACCAAGGTCAACCGCGAGGCGCAGTTTGCCGCCCCCGATGATTCCACCCCACCCAAACCCAACGAGGGCGCTGACCAAGGCCAACCCATAGCCAGCGCCCGCGAGCGCTGGGGCAAAGCCGATGAACGCGAACGCGAGATCCAATCCGAGATCGAAACCCTCAAGAACAGCCAGGCCGACGACACCGAGGAGCAGGGCAGGGCACTGCGCCGCGACTTGCGCGAGGCTAAACGCGAACTCGCCAAGACCTACGGCGAAGTAGTCGCCGAACGCAACGCCGTGACCCTCGACCCCGTCGAGCAAGCCGTGGCGCAAAGCCCTGCCGTAAAGGCGCAGCGCGAAAAACTCGCTCAAATCACCGCAGCCATCATCCAGGCTAAAGCCGAGAAACGCAACCCGGAGGCACTCCTCAATCAGCGCGACGCCCTCCATGCCAACATGGAAACGATCCGCAAGGACGCCGAGAACACCCTGTATCCGCCGCCCAAACCCGACCAGCATCCCGCCTTCGGTGACCCGAATCCGCCGCGCAACGACGACCCGCCCGCCAAGCCCGTGACCGAGGGCGCCGACGAACCCGACCACTTGCGCCCCGTGCGCTGGCAGGACATGAGCCACTTCAGCAGCGAGCAACTCGGCGAGCGCCTCACCCGCCTGCGCCGGCTGGAGGATGGCATCGCAGCCGACGACCTCGAAAGCGCCGCCCGCCTCTCCTTCCTGTCATCGCTACGTCGCGACACGCAGGAGGAACTCACCGTGCGCCGTAAGGACGCCGAAGCCGAGGTAGAAGCCGCCGCCTACCGCAGCGCCGAGCACGCAGCCGAACCCACCACCGAGGCCCGCCCCTCCATCCTCACAGGCGAGAGCGAAGCCCGCGCCGCCGAGGCCGAGCGCCGCGCCCAGGCCTCTATCGATGCCGAGGCCGCCGCCGCCGTTCCCGACGCCCCCGTCGAGTCGTATCCGGTGCGCGATAACGTCGAGCAGGTGGGTGCGGAGGTATCCGCCACCACACTCGAAACTAAGAGTAGATTGTCGGGATGGATTGAAACATTCCGCGACCTCCTGAATGGCTTCCGCAGCAGCATCCCAGAACTGCCGATCACCGGCCCCAAGGCCCAGCAATTCGCCACACTGCGCGAAGGCTGCCGCCTGCTCGATGGTTCCGACGAGTTGGTGCGCAAAGACGCGGAAACGGCCATAGTCCATATCACCGAACCGCTGCGCGCCCATACTCCACGGGCGAGCCGGGACGCCCAGGCCCGCCTGCAGGAACTCTACCGCCAGCGCAGCGCCGCCACCACCCAGCAGGCCAAGGACGTGCGCACCGCCGAGATCCGCCGCATCGAGGGCGAACTGCAGAACGATCCGTGGTTCGTATTCCAAAACACCATCCTGTACGGCGACCTCTTCACCCGCTCGCGCCTCTACAAGCGCGACGACGGCAGCCCGGTGGGCCTGCCCGGCGGCCTAAATCCGGCCGAGGCCGAGCACCTCTTCAAGCTCTGGATTACCCGCGCCGCCTCCCACCCACAGGCCGCCGCCATCGCGGAGGCGCGCACCCGGCACAAGGCCTTTGTCGAGCGCATCGCCAACGACCTAAAGTCCCGTGGCTTCGTATTCGCAGAGGGGAGCAATACCAACTATTTCCCCCACGTCATGCTGGAGAATTGGGACGGCAACATTGCGCGAGTAAAGGTGGGCACGGAAACCGACTTCCGCGGCTACCTCATCACGCCCACCGGATCGAACAAGCCCATAGAGACGGACTATTTCAAGGCTATGTATTACCACGCCGTGCAGGTCATGGCGCACAACCAGCGAGCCGACATCGTCCGCGACTATATTGCCCGCGAGGACATCCGCCCCCAACTCATCGAGGAGGCCAAGGAGGCCAACCGCACCCGGCGCGACCAGGACGGCCCGCCGATCACTTGGCAGCAAATCCTTAATACACGCTACGCAGATACCCACACAATCTTTGCGCCGGACCCCAACGAAATCCCCCTGCATCCCGAGTTGGTGATCGACCGCGACGCGCTCTCCAAGCGTATCGGAATCGTGCTAGGCAGCGGCCCCTTGGAGGCTGAACTAAAGAAGGCCGGGCTTTCCAACCTGCCGCTACAGCCCTCCGAAATCCAGGCCATGCTGGTAGCGGGCAACAAGGAGCTATGGGTACTACCCAACGAAGTAGCCGAAGCCTTACGCGGCCGTAGCCACAGAGCGAAATGGACGGATAATAAAGTAGTCCGCGTGCTCAGCGCCCCGAACAGCATCTGGAAAAAGAACATCCTCTTTGCGCTGCACAATTGGGCACGCTTCGAATTCAACAACATGATATCCGATGGCGAGAAGATCCTCGTCGCCGACCCCGGCATGGTGCGCGCCATCCCCGACGCCATGCAGGATGCCTACCGCTTCATGACTGGAGACCAGAAGGCCAGCGACGAGGTGCGCATGGCCTTCCGGCTGGGCGTGCTCGACTCGATCACAGCGGCCGAGGTGGGAGAGTTGCGCGCGCTGCGACCCTTCGAGGAGTGGGAAACCACAAAGGAGCACAACTGGCGCGTGGCGATCAATCGCCTCACCAGCCCGGCGACACTGGCGTGGCTGCTGGGCAATCCCCAGCGATTTTTCGGAATCTCCGACAAGAGCGCCCGTTGGAATACCATGTCGCTCTCAAAACTGCGCGAGGCCACCTTCCGGCTCGCCAAATTCAAGACGGACCTAGAGCGCCTGCGCAATGGAGCCACCCCGAAATACGGTGGCGCGTATTGGAAAAACGTGGAAGCGCTCCAACGCATCGGAGCCCCGGAGAACATCCACGAAGACAACCGCCTCGGCCGAGGCATGGGCCGCACCGGCCCCGGCAGCGGAGCGATCATGTCGGCCAACCCCTACGTCCTAAAATGGCGCGAGGCCGGCCTTCGCCGCGAAGAAGCCTACGCCACCTCCGACCAGCGCTCCAAGAAGCGCCATGAGCTCGAGGCCCAGCAGGCCGAGGCCGACCGCACCCTGCTCGCCCGCAAGGCAGCCGCGATTTCACTGGCAACCTTCGGCGACTACCGGGAACTAACTCCAAACGGTAACGTTCTGCGTAAACTGATAGCCCCATTCTGGGCATGGAACGAAGTCAATTTCCGCTACCATGCCAATATGTTCCGCAACATGCGCGACATGGTCACCGCAGGCGAAATCGGCCCCGGTAGCGCCGCAGCCGGACTGGCCAAACAAGGCTCAGTGGCAGCCGTGCGCGCCCTAATCCCCAAGAGCGTAGTGGGAATGTTTGCTCGGGTGGCCCTGCTTTACGTCTCTGCGGCGATTTGGAATAGTTTCACCGACTACGACGAGGACGAACTCAGCGAAGAGGACCGCCGCAAATTGCACCTCGTCATGGGACGCGACGACGACGGCACACTGCGAGTAGTCCACCTAAGCCTAGCCTCTGCCGACTTGATGAAATGGTTCTCTGGCAACCGGGCAACCGGACTAATCTCCGACGCCGTATCCGGCCGCACCGATTGGGGCACCGCCGCCGAGGAGTGGGTCACGCACCTCCTGCCTGATGCCGCCAACAACGTCTGGGGCGCAATCGGCCCCGTAATCAAGGCGCCGTACACGAAGATCAGCGGCCAGAATTCCTTCCCCGACGTATTGAACCAACGCACGATTCCCGCCTACGACCTGAACCGAATCGTCATCAACCAGATGACCGACGATACCATGGGCAACCTCATCGCCATGGCGATGAACAAGGACTTTGTCGCACCTAAGAGCGTTGGCGAATGGGCGCAGCAGGCGATCTTGCAGGTGCGCCGTCGCAATCCCGACCAGTGGGCCTTCTATGCAATCAAGGAGAAGGCAGCAGAATACGAATACCAAAAGACAGGCAAAGCCGATGGCTACGCTGCCAACAACGCACTCGATGCGCAGATCGTGCGCCAATTCAGGCGGGCGATCTACCAGGGCGACGTGCCCACCGCGATGCGCATGTATCAACGACTGCTCGACCTAGGATACACCGCAGACCGGTTCGAGAGTTCGATCAAGTCCCAAGAACCGCTCTACGGACTACCCAAGGCGCTGCGCGCCGGCTTCATGGCTGAGCTAAATGATTACGAGAAGAGCCAGCTCGCCCGCGCCTACCGCTACTACCTGCGCATCCAGGAGATGGAAGGAGCCGGCCGCCAACTCTTCCCCAAGCGAGGGATACCCGAGCGAGCCCGCGAGCGCTTCATGCAGCGCGACCGCAGCGCCACCCTCGCCGCCGAGATGGAGCGAGCGATAGCCACACAAGCCAGCCCCGCCGAGCTCGAACGCCGCACCCAAAGAGAGCTCCAACAAGCCCAGCGCAGGAATTAGTGTGCACCTATCTGTGCACCAAAACACGTAACACACTAACCATCAACGCCATCGTGTCGGCTTCCCAAGCTTGAGAGGAGGGTTCGATTCCCTCTGCCCGCACCAATTTCTTAGGAGAGCTCGGGATGTCATACAGTTCTCACCCAAAATCCTCCGCCTGTGGGGCGAGCCTGTGGGCGATCACCGGTCGCGTCACGTGGAGAAGGTAATGGTGCTGCGTTGGCCCCAGCAGCAAGCCGTAGCGGCGGGCAAACGCTGTAACATGAATCACGGGTGCTCGGTGAGCTAGGCAATCCCCACGACCCGCCGATTATCCGTGATTAGTAATTGCGGACACTGCCTGCCCATTCCGTGTCGTTGCCGGCCACATCAAGATGACCACCGAGGCGATTATTCATGCTCGCTTGAGGACGCCACCCTTCTTGTGGCAAAACACTCGCCTCCCAAGACTTGCGACCGCATTGCAGCAGTGCAGCAAGACAACCCTGGCACTTTCCAAACGCGGCAGTCTCACCCTGCCTCCTGCACTGCGGCGTAAAATGGGCCTCGATAAGATGCGCAACCCTCTCTTGTTGGTTGAGGAACGCGACGGGGGCCTGTTCCTGCAACCGGCCGTAGCCATGGCAGTGCGCGACCTGCCCAAGGAGCAGCTCCAAGCGTGGATTGCCCGTGACGAAGCGGACTTGAAGGCCTTTAAGGAGGCGAAGCAGGGCAAGAAGCGGTGAGGATCTTCCTTGATACGAGCGTCCGCTTGCTGGGACGGGGTCGGCAAAGGGGGCATCTCGTCCCGTGATCGTCGATTCAGCCTCTCACGGTTGGAAACTACATTCTTCCGACTATTGCGAGGCAGAGACGCGGCACGTCCTGCCCAGACTCGGGCGGTCTGCCGCCGCCGCATGGAAAACCGAAATCTCGCCGCTGGAGCGGTTCATCAGGGCCGACCTTGCACTAGACAAACCGCTGATATTCCCGAAAGCCAAGGACCGGCCTTTCGTGGTCACGGCTCCAGCCGCTCGGGCCGAATGGCTAATCACCCTGGATACGACTGGTTTCCACGGCAAACGTGGGCGCGAGTAATGCGGACTGAGAATCGCCACTCCTTGTGAGTTCCTTTTGGAGCAGCGCGCACGGGGAGTGCTCTAATCCTGGATCGAGAGTGAATCGGGTGGGTACCCCGCGTCATTGTGCTCGGCGTCCGTGTCCAGGTGCCTCGGTGCGATAGGGAAAGCAAGACGGCTGCCGTCGACGCAAGCCGCCCGCAGCCGGGAACTTCCTCCTGAATCCGGGTGGCGCGCATGCCCTGCGCCATGGGCTCGGTGCAGGCGGCGCTGAGGAACGCCCGTTGGCGGTCGACCTCGGGAACGTTTCGCGTCCACTCCCCCACCTTGGTCTTGATCTCGGGGCGCTGCTCCACCCATTCCTCGATCTCATGGTTGCGGCGCTGTGTTGTTTCACTGCGCTGCAATTTCCCGAGCATCAGCTTCCGAATGAGCTTCTCCATAGCGAGCTCCTAGCAATACCCGTAGAGATCGGGCCTCTCCTGGATGAACTGGTTGATCTTGGCATCGATTCCGGATTCACCCGGGGCGCCTGCTCCTGAACCTTCCTCTTCGATCATCCTGCTGAACCTCAGATAATTTCGGGCGGAACTGCGCAAGCCCATGGCTGAACGGGGGCAGCGCGCTCGACACTCCGGCAATGGTGGGCGATCCCACGTTGTGGCAGTTTCTCGTCAGGCACCGTAGGGGAAGTATAGCCCAGCGCCGATAGCCGACCGTGCCAGGCCCTGAACTGGTGACCTTGATGGCTGCCGAATCGATCGACGGGAAAATGGCGCACTGAGCGCCGGGGGGCGTAGCCGCAGAGGAGGATAGTGAAACACGAGGCAACACGGCTTGGAATATGAATCAAAGCCTGCGGAGCTGCCACGCTTAGGTATTTACCACAGTCTCACCAGGCACTCCCTACAGCGCTGCGATTTCAGGCAACCCAGTAGAACTGCCCCCCGTTTCAGTTGCCGAAAGACAAAACTGGATTCGCAGCACCGCCCCAACCACCCAAACCGGCGAAATTCCACCACGAAAACACCGGCGGAGATTGAGTTAACTCATTGTCCTCTATCTTGATAAGATCTTGAACAGGACGCACGTAGGCTTATACGACATGACTACCACCCCGCCCAAGTGGTATGCTGTAAACGCCACATGTCGGAACGCCGCCCCCCTCGGCAGAAGGCACCACCCCCTACACGACAATCGTTTCTAGTATAAAAACCGAACACTGTTTCGGTTCAGGCCTCGCGCTGTGGCCCCCAGTGCCAGCAATAGCTCATCCGATCGTAACGGTACGTAATGCCCCGCACCACAATTTTCAGCAACAATCGAGAGAGGGTTAATAGATGCGTATAAGAAATGTTTCACGAATTGTTTCAGCCACAGTTTTGCTATGGTTATGCCTCATATCGCAGACCTCCATGCTCCAAGCAGCTCCGAGCAACGGAGCAATCATTGCCGAAAAACAACCAGATGGCAGCCTGGTTCAGGTTGCGGTCTTCGGTGATGAGTTCTATCGCCGCATCGAAAGCCTAGACGGTTATACTCTAGTGCAGGATGACAAGAGATGGATCTGCTACGCCAAACTATCCAGTGATGGCAAGAGCCTGGAGCCAACCAGTGAGATTTATGTCGCAGCCGATGGAAACGCGACGGCGGCCCCGCAATCCCTCGCGGCACGCGGGTTGACAAAACACCTCCAACTGCCGCCAGAAATAGTCGCCAAAAAGATCCAAGAAGGACGAAACCTCCTCTTTCATGGCTACGTACAGCCCCCCGGCTTCATCGCACCAATTGGCCCCAAGGCCATAATGGGGCCTGCGGCGAACTTCGAGCCGACCCTGGCTGCGGCCACCAACAAATTCACAGGAGAGATCACCGGACTTGTAGTCCTCATCGATTTCCCGGATGAACCTGCCACAATTAGTGCCAACGAAATCACAAAATACTGCAACCAAGTGGGCTATTCGGGGAGTGAGAACCACGGATCGATTCGCGACTATTGGTTCGATGTTAGCAATGGCAAACTGGAATTCCAAAATATAGTTACAGGGTATTATCGGGCAAAATTTAACAAAACGTATTATGAAAATGGTGGGTGCGAGTTGCTTCAGCGAGAAGCCCTGGATTGGTTATCCGCCCAGCAATTTGACTATTCCAGGCTGACGATCGGGGCATCCAATGAAATCGTTGCGCTAACATTTTACTACGCTGGTTTCAGAAGAGCCTACACTTCGCTCTGGCCGCATATGTCATCGCTTCAGTATTCGTTTCCCGATGGGCTGCGCACCAATTGGTATGCCATAGTAGACGTCGGCTACTTGGATCTGAACGTATTTTGCCATGAGATCGGCCACTCAGTTTTCGGATTTCAAGATCTCTATGCCCAAGTCAATGGGTGCGGGCTGGGCGATTACTGCGTCATGGGGTCGAATTACTCGAGCAAGAATCCGGTGCCTCCCAATCCGCTATTCCGGGCGAGAGTCGGGTGGGAAACAGTGATCGATATTTCCAACGCCGCACCCGGCACTGTGTACTCCAATACGTTCGGATCGCACACGGTTTATCGTTACTCCAATCCGAACAAACCGGGCGAGTGTTTCATGCTCGAAAATGTGCAGAAATCGGGGCACTATGGCGCTTTTCCCGGCGAAGGACTACTGATCTGGCACATGGATGATTGGACTACCCAGCCCTATCCTTTCAAATACTATTGTGTGACAGTCGAGCAGGCCGATGGTCTACATGACGTGGATCAAGGTCGAAGTGGCGGGGATATTGGGGATTTTTACCGTAGCGGCTATGCGACATCGTTTGGCAGGAATACCAATCCCAATTCCACTTGGAACGAAGGCAACCAATCGGGTCTGGAGATCACTCAAATCAGCACGGTTGGTCCAACGATTTCATTCACGGTCGATACGGCCCCCCTTGGCATTCCCTTGCCCGGCCTCGTGCAGGCGGAAGACTACAACACCGGAGGCGAAGGCTCTGGCTATCATGACACCAGCAAGGGCAACACCGGTAGCCTGTTCCGCACGGACGACGTGGATATCGGCGTCTGCACCGATGCTGGCGGCGGCTACAACCTCGCGTGGGTAGAAGCGGGAGAATGGCTGAACTATGATGTCCTCGTAGCCCAGAACGGCAACTACACTCTCACTGCGCGCATGGCCTCAGGCACTGTCGGCACTAAGACCATGACCGCCGCCTTCGACGGCACCACGGTGGCGACATTCAATCTCGACGATTCCTCTGGCTGGCAGAGCTGGAAAGACGTGACCATAGCGAACATCAATCTGACTGCCGGCCTCCATAGGCTGCGCCTGAACATGCTCACCGGGGGAATGAATATCAATTACCTGAACGGGGTGGCCCAGCCCAATCTGCTGCCCATCGCCAATGCCGGGATCGATCACACTGCCGTAGTGTACACTCAGGTGCGGCTCGATGGCGGGGCATCCAATGACCCTGATAGGGCTCCGTCCCCGCTCACGTTCAACTGGACCCAGATCAGCGGACCATCGGTCACCCTAACAGGTGCAACGACTGCGCAGCCCACCTTTACATCGATGGCCGTCGGCACCTATACGTTCAGCCTTACAGTCCATGACGGTGCCGCCACTAGCAGCGACGATGTGACCATCGCAGTGCACGCCGCTCCACCAGTGTTCTTGGATCGCAACCACGACGGCATCTCGGATGTCTGGGCAGCCGTCTATCCCAACGCCGGCGGCCCCACGGCCGATCCCGATGGCGACGGAAAGAGCAATATCGACGAGGCCCAGGCCGGTACCGATCCCACCGACCCGAACAGCCACTTAAGTGCAACCACGTCGGTGGATGCCGAAGGCTATATATTGCTGAGTTGGTTCGCCATCAACGGCAAGCACTACTTCATCGAGACCTCTACCGACCTGCGTACTTGGACCCCGCTCGGGACCAACTACCCCGGCAGTGATGTCGAGCTCTCGGCCATTGTTGCCACTGCACGTACAGCCACAGACACACGCGCCTTCTGGCGGGTTGTTGTCTTCGATACCGATTCCTCCGGTAGCGGGCTCAACGACTGGGAGAAGGCTCATCCCGAGGCTGTGGCTAGCATCACCGCCACGGCCGGGCCTTGCGGCAACATCACTCCTGCGGGCAAGTCCTATGTGGCCAAGGGCGACACTTTGGCATTTGCTATCGCGATTGATCCAAACTCCGGTTACATCATAGATCAAGTGCTGGTGGACGGTCAGGGCGTGGGCGCGGCAAGCACCTATACTTTCAACAATATCAGCGCCGGTCCGCATAGCATCGACGCCTCGTTCAAGCCTGACGGTGTTATTCGCGTCTACCCGACCGCTATCGACTTGGCCGGCCCCGATACCTTGACCGTCTCCACGATTGGCGCGTGGGCCGCCACGAGCGACCAAACCTGGCTCACGGTCACCCCCGCCACCGGCATTGGCGCTGGGACCATCACCGTCAACGGCGGTCTAAATATAGGCACCATCACCCGCTATGCCGTGATCAACGTACATGGTATGGGCGGAAGTGTTCCGGTTCACGTCACCCAGCGGCCCGTTGGCAACATCGCCCTAGGAGCCTGTCGGACTGAGAAATCAGCCCTGCCGTCGGTGCGACCCATATTTTCACGGTTATTGGCCTAAAACCGTTTTCCGAGGAACCGAAACCGATTGAGTCCTCGCATCGGGCGCGTTGTCGCTTCAATTTACCTGTTGAT
>CAJCBL010000342.1 GCA_903960515.1 uncultured Verrucomicrobiota bacterium | reverse complement strand
TTCGGGCGCAAGGTCGAATCGATGCTCTCGGCCGCCGTGGGCGTGGGCAACGCCATCGTACGCGTCTCCGCCGAGGTCGACACCGACGCCACCACCATCGCCGAGGAGAAGTTCGATCCCGAAGGCCAGGTGGTGCGTTCCCAGACCAACACCGAGGATACCAGCAGCTCGGCCGAGGCCCGCTCCGGAGGGGCGGTGGGCACTGCGGCCAATGTGCCTGCCGAGGCCACCGCTGCCGCCGGCACTTCCGGCACCTCTCCGCAGACGCGCACCGAGCAAAACCGCAAGAACCGCACCACCAGCTACGAGATCAACTCCACGCGCACCTCGATCACCCGCACCCCCGGCTCCATCCGCACCATCACCGCTGCGGTCTTTCTCAACCAGCGCATGGGCGGCGACCCCGCTGCCCCCCAGCCCCAGCCGCGCACCCCGGCCGAGCTCACCACCCTGCGCCAGCTCGTGGTCAACGCCCTGGGCGTGAAGCTCTCCGCCGGCCTCACCGCCGAGAACGTGGTTGCCCTGCAGGAGATCGCCTTCCCGGCCGAGCCGCTCATCGCCCAGGCCGAGCAGCTGCGCCAGCAGAACAAGTGGCAGCCCTATGCCGATACCGCCCTGCGTTTCCTGCCCGTATTGGCCGCCGTGGGGCTAGTGCTCTTCTTCTTCCGCCGGCTGGGTCGCGAGAAGCCCGAGGCGGTGCCCATCGAACTGTTACGCGAGCTGCCCTCCGCCGACCGCCGCGCCCTGGGCGGGCCTCCCGGCTCTGTGACCCCCGAGCTCATCAACGAGCTCATCCGCCAGAAGCCCACCAACGTGGGCACTGCCCTGCGCGACTGGGTGGCCATCAACAAACAATCCTGACGCATGTCCGCCTCATCCACCGCTTCTACCCCCGGCATCTCGCCCGACGCCCAGCCGCTGGACTTCGAGAAGTTCAGCCGCGCCAAAAAGCTGGCGATCTTCCTAGTCACCATCGGCCCGGAGTCGGCCGCCGAGCTCATGAAGCATTTCGACGACAACACCGTGGAGGCGATCACCAAGGAGGTAACACAGCTCGGGCTCATCCCGGTAGAGCACCAGCGGGCGGCCATCCAGGAGTTCAGCAGTGTGATACTGGAGAGCACCAAAGGGGTGTTGGGCGGCAGCCCCTACGCCCAGCGCACCCTCGAGCTGGCCAAGGGCGACTTCAAGGCCGCCTCGATCATGGGCCGTGTTGGCCCCACCGGTACCTCGATCGACGTCATCAAGGACATCGCCGAGATGGAGGGCCGGCAGATCTGCAACCTCATCAAGAACGAGCAGCCCCAGACCATAGCCTTCGTGTTGTCCTATCTCGAAACCGCGAAGGCTGCCGAGATCCTCACCATGCTCAGCCCGGAGATGCGCGAGGAGGTAGTGGAGCGCTTGGGCACCATCGAGAGCACCTCACTGGAATTGGTGGGCAAGGTGGTGCGCAGCCTGGGCAAGCATTTCGACGTGAAGGCCCGCCCCACCTTCCACCGCAGCGGCGGGGTGCGCAGCGTGGCCGATGTGCTCAACGCCCTCGACAAGGACGTATCCAAGTCCCTTCTGGCCAAGATCGAGGAGCGCAACGCCGGCCTGGGCGCCGCGGTGCGCAAGAAGATGTTCGGCTTCGAGGACCTCAACCGCCTCAGCCTGCAGGATCTGCAGCGCGTCATGCGCGAGGTGGATTCCTCCAACCTGGCGGTGTCGATGAAGTCGGCCAGCGAGGGCCTGCGTAACAAGATTTACAGCGCCATCTCCAAGCGCGCTGCCGAGAGCCTCAAGGAGGAGATCTCGATGCTCGGGCCTGTGCGCCTGCGCGATGTAGAACAAGCCCAGGACGCCATCATCCAGGTGGTGCGCCGCCTGGAGGAGGAGGGCGAGGTGTCTCTCGAAGCCCAAGAATCCAATGTCGTTGTCTAAACTCGTCGTCTTCGACCGCCCCCTGGTGGGCGCCACCGCCGTGGCCCGCGCGCGCACCCGCTCGGTATCCGAGGCGGAACTCATGGACATGCGCGAGCAGTCCCGCCGTGAGGGCTCCGAGGAGACCCGCCACTTCGCCGACTCCCAGATGGTCGAGATGCGCTCCGAGGTGCAGCAGCTCAACGAGAGCCTCTTTGAAAGCCTGCGCCAGGCCGAGGTGCGCCTGGCCGACCAGGTGCGCGCCGCCCTGCCGGGCCTGGCCGTGGAGATCGGCCGCCGCCTGCTGGCCGGCTGGGAGCCGCCACCGGATACGGTGGCCCGCATCTGCCGCGAGGCCCTCGATGAGCTCTTCCCCGAAACCGCCGGGCTGGAGCTGGTGGTCTCCGCCCGCGATGCCCAGCTGCTCGAGCAGCTCAACCCCGGCTGGCTCGCCGAGTTCACCGGACTCAAGATCTCCACCGATGTGAATCTGCAGGCCGGCGACTGCCTGGTGCGCAGCCGTTTCGGCGTGGTTGATTCCCGCGGACGCACCCGCCTGCACGCCCTCCAGGAGAGCCTTACGCACGCCTGATCGCGATACCGGCACCGACAACGGTCTGCCACTGGCGAAATCACAAAGCTCCAAACCCCAAACGCCAAAGACGAACAAGGCCGAGCCCATTCTCTCCGTTCCCCTTCCGCAATCCGAACTCCGCAATCCGCAATTTCCCCGGCCACCTCCCCTGTGAGCACCAACCTCGACCCCTTCGTACACGATCTCACCGCCCGTATCCAACGCACGGTGCCAATCGAGCGCGCCGGCAGGGTTACCGGGGTGGCCGGCCTCATCGTGGAGGCCGACGGTCCCAATGTGGGCCTGGGCGACATTTGCCTCATCAAGTCCGAGCGCGACGGGTCCACGCTCCAGGCCGAGGTGGTGGGCTTCCGGCACCACACCGTGCTGCTCATGCCGCTGGGCGACATGGAGGGGCTGCACGCCGGCTGCAAGGTGGTGGCCGGCCAGCGGCCCCTGCTGCCCGAGCCGGGCCCCAACCTGCTGGGCCGGGTGCTCGACGGCCTGGGCCGGCCCATCGACGGGGGGCGCTTCCTGCCCGCCGTGGTCTCCGCAGCGGCGCCGCGCCCCAACGCCCTGCGCCGCGAACGTATCAAGCTTCCCATCCCCACCGGCATCCGTGCGGTGGACACCTTCATCCCCCTCGGCCGCGGCCAGCGCGTGGGCCTCTTCGCCGGTTCCGGCGTGGGCAAGTCCACTCTGCTGGGCATGATGGCCCGCGGCGTGCAGGCCGATGTGGTGGTGGTGGGGCTGGTGGGTGAGCGCGGCCGCGAGGTGCGCGAGTTTCTCGAGAAGGATCTGGGGCCGGAGGGGCTCAAGCGCAGCGTGGTCGTGGTGGCCACCTCCGACCAGCCCGCGCCGTTGCGGGTGCGCAGCGCCTTCACCGCCACCGCCATCGCCGAGGCCTACCGCGAACAGGGCAAGAGTGTGCTGCTCATGCTCGATTCGGTGACCCGCTTTGCCATGGCCCAGCGCGAGATCGGCCTGGCCGTGGGCGAACCGCCGGCCACCCGCGGCTACACGCCCTCCGTCTTCTCGCTGCTGCCTCGGCTGCTGGAGCGCGCCGGCACCGGCGAGCAGGGCGCCATCACCGCCCTCTACACCGTGCTGGTCGAGGGCGACGACATGAACGAGCCCATCGCCGACGCCGTGCGCGGTATCCTCGATGGCCATATCGTGCTCTCCCGCGCCCTGGCCAACTCCAACCATTACCCCGCCATCGAGGTGCTCGAAAGCGTATCCCGGCTCAACCGCGACATCTGCACCCCGCCGGAGGTCGACACCGTGGCCCGGGCCCGCGAGACGCTCGCGGTGTACCGGCGCAATGAGGACCTGATCACCATCGGCGCCTACCCCAAGAACTCCAACCCGGTGGTCGACCGGGCCATCGAACTGCGTGAGCCGCTCACCAAGTTCCTGCGCCAGGGCGTGGACGAATTCGTTCGCCGGGCCGACGCCTTCACCGCGCTCAAGCGCATCGTGGGATGAAAAAGTTCCGCTTCAATCTCGAGCCGGTGGGTACGCTGCGCCATCTCCAGGAGATGCGCGCCAGCGAGGACTTTGCGCAGGCCAACCGCGAGCGGGCCCGGCGCGACGAGGCCCTGCGCCACCAGCAGTTGCGCGTGGCCCAGTTTGTGGAGTCGCTCATCGTGCTGCGCACCGCCGGCCTGCCCGGCTCGATGCAGCCCTCCTTCATGAGCGCCTACCGCGACGAGTTGGCCGAAGAGAAGACGGCCGGCGAGGCCCTCGCCAAGGCGGCCCAAGAGCAGGAGGCGGCGCGCTTGCGCTGGGTGGAAACCCACAAGCAGGTGAAGCTCATCGAGAAGCTTCGCGGCCGCGCCCGCGAGCGTTTCCAGACCGAACTCATACGCTCCGAGCAGAGCCAGCTCGACGACCGCCAGCCCCGGGGAGTCCTTCTACCTGAAACATGAATATCCTGACCAAACCGTGGTTTGCCGCCGTGCTCATCGTGCTGCTTCAGCCCGCAGTGAGCGTGTTTCTGGTGATGAAGAGCGCCTCCGCCATCGTCGCCTCGCTTGCCGCTCAGGCCGGGCAGGTCGCCACGGAGGTGATGCGCCCTCGCGAAACCCGCGCTCCCTGGGACATGTGGACTCCCGAACTGGAAAAACTTGCCCAGGAGCTCAAGACGCAGCGCGACGGGCTCAAGGACCGCGAACAGGCGGTGGTGCAGCGCGAAGCCCGAGTGGAGGCCGAGACCGCCGAGCTCGCCCGCACCCGCAAGGAGATCGAAGGCCAGCGCTCGGAGATCACCCAGTTGCTTACCGTAGTGGGCACCGACGAGCTCAAGAACCTCAAGAGCCTCGCGCAGACCTACGCCGCACTTACCCCCAAGGCCGCCGTAATAATCTTCTCCGAGATGGATGACCCCACCGTGGTCAAAATCCTCTCACTGATGAAGGCCGATGTCGTGGGACCCATCTTCGAAGAAATGTCGAAGGAGAAGAGCGAGAAGAACAATCAAGCCCAGCGCGCAGCGATGCTCTCCGAACGCTTGCGCCTGATGCGAGCCAGCAAACCCGCCGCCGGTCCCTGACCGAGCGCCGTTGTCACCGTTTTTGTCCGACCCTGCGCCGCAGCCGGCGCCACTCTCCAACCGAGGTGTACCATGCAGATCTCCTTTTTCGCTCCGCCGCTCGCTTCCTCCACTACCGCCGCCGCCCCTGCGGCCGAGCACTCCACTGGTGCGGCCAGCGATATCGCTGGCGGGTTCGCCTCGGTGTTGGATTCCCAGCCCCATGGTTCGCCGGCGCCCAAGGCGCCCGCACCAACTGGCAACCCCAGGACCGGCGCGCGGGCGGGCAATGACACGCCCCGCCGCGGAGCAACGCTGGCCTCCCGCGATCAGGCCGATGCGGCGCCGGCAACGCCAATGCCTGCCGAAGAGGAGAGCGCTGCGCCTTTGGGCGACGATGCCACGCCCACGTGGACTCGGATGCCGTGCACTGCGGCGAAGGAGCCGGCGGCGCCTTCCCGGCTCGCTCCGGCTGCCGATCCGCTCGCATCCAAGGGGGAGGTACTTCAATGGCTAGAGGTGGACGGGCTTCCTCCGCTCATGGTATGCGAGCCAACGGAGGTCGCTCCCGCAGCCCCGGATACGCAGGCGGCCACGCCAGCCGGCCCCGCTGTGGCGCAAACGGAGGGCACGGGCGCCAGTCTGGCGAGTGCCGCCGGCATAGCAGTCGCGGCCTCACCGGTGGCCATTGTGCCGCCTCCGGGTATCCGGATGGCTCCGCGCTTGGCGCCGGTTTCGGGCCCGCTGCAGGCTCCGGCGCCTAGTCCGGCGCTGGCTCCGGCAGCGGCTTGGGCGCAGCCCGTGGCGCAGGCTCAACCTGGCGCGGCTTCGGCGGTGCCAGTGGTGCCGGTTGCTCCAGGGTCGGCCCCTCGGCTGTCGCCAGCATCTGGAGGGCAGGCAACGGCCCCTCTGCCTCAGGCGGTGGCACGTGGTGCACAGCCGTTGGCCTCCGCTCTGGCGGCCCCGGCTGTCGCGGGCCCGACTGTCCCCACCCAAGCGCCTGCCTCACCGGCGGTCGCGATGCCCGCGCCTGCCCCGGCTCAGGCGGGGAATGGCGGAGTGCAAATTTCAGATACCAAGGGCCTGGCCGCCGCGCCGGTCCCTGTGCGGGCGGAGCCCGGCCGCGCTGCGGTGGCTCCCGCTGTGCCGCAGGCTCAGGCGGCGCCAACCGGTGTGAAGGTGCAGGCCGGTGCCCAAGCGCCCGCCGCACCGGCGGTCGCGATGCCCGCCCTTGCCCCGGCTCAGGCGGGGAATGGTGGCGTTCAAATGTCAGATACCAAGGGCGTGGCCGCCGCGCCGGCCCCGGTGCGGGCGGAGCCGGGCCGCGCTGCGGTGGCTCCCGCAGTGCCGCAGGCTCAGGCGGTGCCAACCGTAGTGAAAGTGCAGGCCGGTGCCCAAGCGCCCGCCGCCCCGGTGGGAACTGCGCCCGTAGTGGGCCCAGCAGTGCAGGCCACAGTCGATGGCAAGACTGCTACGGTGCTTTCGCCTCAGACCGCTCCGGTGCCTGCGGCTGCCTCTCGGCAGCCGGCACCGGCAGCTCAGGCTCCGGCTGCTCTATCGCAGGTGGCGGTTCGCGGACCTCAGGCCTTGCCCCAGCCGGTCGCCGCCTCGGTGGCTCCCGCCGCGCCGCGCTTGCAGGCGGTGCCGGTGAAGGCGGCGGTGGCCCAACCGGTGGCGGCCCAGTCGCTCGCTGCCATGGCCCCTGTCGCCGCAGCCGTCCCGGCGCTGGCCGCAGTCGTTGTGAACAATGTTTCGGATACGGTCGCGCCAAGCGTTTTTGCTGTGCCTGGGCTCAGCCCGGACCCTCTGGTGGCGGTGCCCGCCTCGGTGGTGGCTTTGCCCCTAACCACAGAGCCGGCTGCCCCAGTGCCCGCAGCCCGCGCTTGGGCGGCGTCGGCACCTGCCGCCCCGGTAGTCGCCCTCGCCGCGGCTCCTGTCGCGGCTCCGGCCGGGCAGGGCAGGGCAGCGCAGGCTGGCCCGGAAATTCCCGAATCGGTGATTCCTGAGTCTGTGGTGCTCGACTCTCCCGTAGCCGCCCAGACCGATTTGCCGGTGCCCTTGGCTGCCGGCGGCGTCAGGGCTGCCGATTTGGGGCTGGACGACGCGGGCGAGGGCAGGGCTGCCGCGCCGCTCGCCTCCTCTTTCCGGGGACGGGCACCGCTTTCCTGGCGTACGATCGACCAGGCGCGCGCCACGGGAGCCCAGATTGTTCTCCAGAATTCCACTGCGGCGCGAGCGGGTTCTTCGTTGGCGGGGGCGGCGCCCTCTCCGGCCGAAGGGAATGCCTTCGCAGGCAGTCCGGCGGTGAGCGCCATGCTCAGCAGCCCCACGCTGGCCCAGGTGCTGGTGGAGACTGGAGCGGTCGGCGTACCGCGGGTGGCCCAGCCTGCTGCGGTCAAGGTGCCGGCAGGAGCGGCAACGGGGGCAACTGTGCTTGCCTCGTCGGTACCGGCGGCGCAGCCAGTGGCTTCCGCCCCGGTGTCGCCAAGCTCACCCGAGCGCGGGGCTGCCGTGCTCAATACCTTCGATGGATCCGGGGCCGCAGCGGCCATGGACGCAGAGCCCGTCGAGCCGGCTCCCAATGCGGAGGCTCCGGTACGTGGGCTTAGGGAAATTCTTGCCGCGACGCCGACCCGAAGCGGTCGTGTAGAGGCGACTACGGCTGGGGCGACGAGTGCGCAAAACTTTCTACCTGTTGATAAACAGAGGGTAGGCGAGCAGGACTCGGAGCTTGGCATGACCGGTGCAAAGGCTACCCCGCCCATGACCTCCCACACCTCAGCCTCGTCTCTGGCCGATGCTGCACTCGAGACTTTCGAGTTGCCGGGGGCTGCGGCATCGCAGCCCGGCGTGGGCGCTTCCACCCTAGCCAAACCGGCCACCGACGCCGCCGGCCTGCGCTCCACGGCGGCCGCCGCCGTGCGCGAGGTGATGAGTCTTGCCGAGAAGGCCCACGAAGGCGGGCGCACACACATGGAGTTGCGCTTGCCCACCCAGGACAACGAAAGCCTGAGGGTGCATCTCAACTGGCGCGACGGTGTGGTGCATGCCCGTTTCGTAAGCGAGAGCGCCGAGTTGCAGCGCACTCTTTCCCACGAATGGGAGACGGTGGCGCCGCGTTATGCTGAGAAGGGCCTGCGGTTTGCTGAACCCAGTTTCGAGCGCCATGGCCAGCATTCGTCCGAGCAGCAACCCGGCCAGTCCGCCTTTTCATCCGATCACCAGCAGCAGCAGCGCTCCCGCGGGCGTTCCGCTGGTGCGGACGACCTGCCAGAATTCGCTCTGCCCACCGCAGCGAGCACAGGGGCGGCTCGCGCGCCGCGTCAGGCCGCCTCGCCCACCACGCCCGCTCCCAGCCCAGCCCCCGCCGACGCCCGCGGCTTGCGGGTGTGGGCCTGAACCCCAATCCCACCATGAGCTCCGTCGCCGCTATTCCTCTGCCCACCGCCAGCGACCCGTCCAAGGCCGCCGCGCTGGCCTCTATGCCCGGCTTCGATCGGGTGACCAAGAAGACCCTCGGCCAAGAGGACTTCCTCAAGTTGCTCTCCACCCAGTTGGCCAACCAGGACCCGCTGGCTCCGTCGAACGATCTCAATTCGATTTCCCAGATGGCGTCCTTCTCCTCGGCCCAACAGATGAGCGATCTGGTGACTTCGCTTAAGCAGTTTATCGTAAGCCAGGACTTCGCCAGCGCCCAGAGCATGCTCGGGAAATTTGTTACAGTGAAGACCGGCACCGACAAGGCGACTGGCGAGATCCAGTCGATCTCGGGCACTGTGAGCAACGTGGGCTACGACAAGAACGGTGTCTCTATCATCTCGATCGGAGACCAGACCTACAGCCCGGCCGACGTCATCGGAGTGCAGGCCAACGCGCCAGCCGCCACCGCCACCACTACGGCCGCTGCGGCATCCGGCGCCTGAGCGCCATCCCTTTCAGAACCACAATAACCCGCAACCACGAGGAACCACTATGATCGGATCAATGACATCAGGCGTGCAGGCGATGTCCTCCTTCGTCAAAGGCATCGAAGTCGTCGGCAACAATATCGCCAACATCAACACGATCGGGTTCAAGGGGGCCACGACCCGTTTTCAGGACGCCTTCAGCAACACACTCCAGCGAGGCACCGGCAATACAGGCCTGGGCTCCAACTCCGTAACCCAGCAAATCGGCACTGGTACGAAGATCGCGACCATCAAGACCCAGTTCGCCCAAGGCTCGCTGCAGACCACCGGCGGACTCTCCGACCTCGGCGTCTCGGGCGAGGGCTTCTTTCGGGTGCGCGACACTTTGCAGGGCCTCGAATATGTGACGCGCGCCGGCGATTTCCGCGTGGACGATCAGGGGTATTTGGTGACAAATACCGGCTTCCGTGTGCAGGGCCTGGGCCTCGCCGCCGACCAGGCCGGGACCACGTTCTCCGCAGGCGCGGCGGACGGCAGTGGAGTGATCGACGACACTGCACTGCGCGATATCCGCATCGACTACCGCTCGGAGACTGCGGTTGGTGGGCCCCGCCTGGAGACTTTCCAGATCGATCAAGGCGGCAACGTAAATATCTTCCTGAGCAACGGTCAATCGATGGTGCGCGGCAAGGTATTGCTCCAGCGTTTCCAAGATACCGGTGCGTTGGTGAAGGAGGGCGACAATCTCTATAGCGGCATCGCCGACGCCGGTCCCACCGAACCCTGGCCGGCCGTGCGCGTCTCGGGAACGCCTTCGGCGGCCTTCGGCACAGCCACGGACTATCTGGCGCTCTCGGCGGCACAGAACGGCAATGGACGGGTGATTTCCGGATCGATCGAGATGTCCAATGTAGATCTCACCAGCGAGTTCGCCAATATGATCACCACTCAGCGCGCCTTCCAGGCCGCCTCCAAGCTGATCACCACCTCCGACGAGATCCTTCAGGAAATCGTCAACCTGAAACGTTGATATAGCCCGCCATGGCCGCCGAGAAAACCGAGAAGCCCGAAGCCGCCGCACCCGCCCCGGCGGCGGCCGCCGCCGATGCGCCGAAGGGCGGCGGCGTAATGGGCTTTTTGCCACTCATTATTGCGCTGGTGCTGGCGCCGGTCATCTCGTGGGTGGTGGCCGAGTTCGTCCTGCTGCCCAGGATGAAAAGCCAGCTCGCTGCGGTGGTGCCATCTGCTGGCCTCGCTGGAGAGCACGGAGCGGCTCCCGCAGGGCATGGAGCTCCCGCCGCCGAACATGGCGAGGCCCCCAAGAAGGAGCCGAAGAAGGCGGAGGGAAAGAAAGGGGAAGGCAAGAAGGGCGAGGGAAAGAAGGGCGAGGGTGGTGGCGCCGCCGAAGGTCCGGACAGTTACAAGTTAGATAATGTTGTGGTGAATCTCGCCGGCACGATGGGCACGCGCTACCTCAAGACCTCCTTCCTGATCACCGGCAAGGAGAACCTGCGCGAGCTCTTCGAAGAACGCCACCCCCAGTTGCTGGATGCAACCCTCAACACTCTCGGTTCGCTAACCCTGTCTGACCTCGAGGAGGTGGGTTCCCGCAATCTTATACGTGCTCGCCTTATCGCCGCCTATAACGAGGTGCTCGGTGTGCGAGTGGTCGAGCAGATCTATTTCTCCGATTTTGTGGTTCAATAGACTTCTTCGCCCCAGGGTGCCCAAGTTCCGCCTCAGCTTTCAGTATAGAGTCTATTTGCTAGATCGCCCGTAGCCCGCCTTTTGCGTTCTGCCTTTTCCGTGTTCGATTTCTATTTAGATCCGCCGATTTCCGCCCTCCACCAAACCCCCAAACCCCGTGATCGACGACAAAGGCAAACATCCATCCGAGATCCTCGACCAGTCGGAGATCGACAAGCTGTTGGCCGAGGCCGTCAAGGTTCCACAGTACAAGGTATTCAAGCACGACGGCACTCCGTTCGCCTCGCTCGAAGGCCTCAAGATCGACTCCTACGATTTCCGCAACCCGGTATTCCTCACCGAAGTGGAACTGCGCCGCTTGCGCATGTTGCACGAGGATTTCATTCGCTATCTATCCGCGCGGCTTTCCCTGTTTTTGCGGATGGAGTTCTCCCTCAAGATGGCGCGCCTCACCACGCTCACCTACGAGAAGTTTACCGAGAGCCTGCCCAGCCCCACCCATATTTCACTCTTCAAGGCCGAGCCTTTGCTCGGCGTTGGCATCATCGACGTCAACCCCCGCCTCGCCCTGACCATCGCCGACCGCATGCTCGGGGGCCGCGGACACTCCATCAAAGTCGAGCGCTATCTCACCGAAATTGAGGTCGCCCTTATCGAGGACGTGTTGATGATTCTCCTCGAGGAGTGGTGCAGCCAGTGGCGCACCGAGCAGGAGTTGCGCCCCCTCATTATTGGCCATGAGAACAGCGGCCGTTTCCTGCAAACCTCGCCCAAGAACGCTATCGTGCTGGTGCTCGCCCTGGAGGCTTCGCTGGGCGACTGCTCCGAACAGATCCAGATCGGGGTGGCCTACTATACCATCGAGCCGGTGGTGAAGAAGATGCAGGCCCGCCGCCAGAAGGAGACCGAGATTTCTCAGATCGAGAAGAAGGCCGCGTGGCTGGCGTCCTACGATGTCATTACCGTCCCGGTACGAGCCGAATGGGATGCCTTCCAGCTCAGCGCCCGCGAACTCTCGCTGTTGCGAGTGGGCGATGTGGTGGAGTTGCCCCGCGATATCATCGACAAGACCCGAGTCACCCTCGCCGGTACTGCGAAGTTCAACGCCCGCGCCGGCCAGGAAGACGGCAAGGTGGCCGTGGAACTCACCAGCCGGATCGAAACTCTCACCAACGAAAAATCACGCTAAAGCACCGCCCAATGGACGACAGAAATTTGGATATTTTGCTCGATGTTAAGGTCAATATCACCGTGCAGCTGGGCACCAGCATGCTGCCCATGCGCGAGGTGATGGAGCTGCAGCCCGGCTCGGTCATCCAGCTCAACCAGACCGCCAACGATCCGGTGGGCCTGTTTGTGAACGACAAGCTCATCGCCTACGGCGAGGTCGTGGTAGTGGAGGACAACTTTGGTATCAAGATCACCGAGTTGGTGGGCGTTGCCCGCTGACTCTTCTCCTCCATGACCACGCTTCCCCAGGTGCTCCGGTGGGTTGGGTTGCTGGCGCTGCTGGCCGCCCCGCTTGTCGCGGCCGAAACTCCCGCGAAGATCGACTCCGAAAGTCTGATCTATCCGCGCAATTCGCCGGAGGCCCGCCAGCACCAGGCCGACGATGCCTCTTTCCCGATCTGGGGCACACTAGGGGTGGTCGCCGTGCTGGTCGGCGGCGGTGTTCATTTTCTAAAACGCGGTGGGCTGGTTGGCCGCTCCGGTGCGAGCGTGCACCAGCGACTTGCCATCGAGGAGACTCGTCCGCTGGGTAACAAGCAGTTCCTGGCTGTGGCCACCTATGGTGATCGCCGGATGCTGTTGGCGGTGTGCGCCGGGCGTATCGATCTGCTCTGCCGGCTCGACGAGCCGGCTGGAGCCAGCGTCCCGAACCCGCAAGCGGTACGCCCTTCGGGCCAGCCACTTGAGTGAGAGCAGACGACCGGTTCTCTGCTTCGTTCGACTCGCGATTCGCTACACACTACTCGCCAGTCCTTCACCGCCGAGGACACGGAGAAGGCTGAAGGCTGAAACCTGAAGGCTGAAAGAGGAGCCGAAGCGCAGTGGCGCCCCGCCGCTGACCTATAGTTCCGGTGTTGCTGTAGGGTCGTTCCGCTTGCCAACGTACCGCTCCGCCCGCTGTCGGGTCGGAGCTTGGTGCCGCACCACTCACAGCTCCGTCGTAGGGGCGTCGCTTGCCGACGTACTGCTCTGCTTTCCTCTCGGCCCGCCTGGCTGGGCTCAATCCTGGCCTGCACAAAATAGCGGCCAGCGTGCCCAAAATACTTCGCCCAAGTTCGTGCGCACTTGCTCCGGGGTGGGGCAGCGCGGGCCCAGCTCGGCTGCTAGCGAGGTGACCGTGCCGTCGGTGATCCCGCAGGGCACTATGCCTGAGAAGTGCTCAAGTTTCGGTGACACGTTGAGGGCGAAACCGTGGTGGGCCACCCAGCGCTTCACGGCCACCCCGATGGCGGCGATCTTGCGCTGGCCCAGCCAGATGCCGGTCTTGCCCTCGCGGCGGGTGGCGGTGAGGCCGTGGAGTGCCACGGTGTCGATGAGTACTTGTTCCAGAAACCGGAGGTAGGCGTGGAGGTCGCGGCGGGCGTCGAGGCTTACGATCGGGTAGCCTACGATCTGGCCCGGGCCGTGGTAGGTGATGTCGCCACCGCGGTTTGTGGCCACCACTTCGATACCCTGGGTCGCAAGCTGGGGCGGGGTCCAGACGAGGTTGAGCTCGGCACCGCGGCGCACCCCGAGGGTGTAGACCGGGTCGTGCTCGGTGAACACGAGGGTGTCGGGGGCGCTGCCGGCGAGGCGGGCGGCCACGAGTTCGTCCTGGCGTTGCCAGGCGTCGCGGTAGCGGGTGCGGCCCCAGTCAACGGTTACGCCGGGAAGAGCTTGGGGAGGGTGGGCCACGGGGGTATTCCGGGCGCTCGGCGGGCAGGGTCAACTCGGTTTGTCGGGCCGGGGCGCTGGGCCTTTTCGGGGCGGGTTTACCAAACCCACAGCGGCGAAAGATCAGGCAACACCCTCCGGTTGGTGGGCGTTCGTGGAGTGTCGTGACAGGGACGGCTGAAGCCGCTGCTGGGGCACTCTACCGGCGCCTAGGAGCCTGTCGGACTGAGAAATCAGCCCTGCCGTCGGTGCGACCCATATTTTCACGGCTATTGGCCTAAAACCGTTTTCCGAGGAACCGAAACCGATTGCGTCCTCGCATCGGGCGCGTTGTCGCTGCTATTTACCTG
>CAJCBL010000341.1 GCA_903960515.1 uncultured Verrucomicrobiota bacterium | reverse complement strand
TTGAAGCTCACTTTGATGCCGATCCATCCGGGCACCTTTATGATGGGCTCGGAGAATGGAGGACTCGATGAATGGCCGCAGACCGAAGTGACTCTATCGATGCCCTATTGGCTGGGGAAAACGCAGGTGACGCAGGCCCAATGGGAGGCCATTATGGGGACAATCTTCTCGACATTCACGGGGCCGACCCTGCCTGTGGAGTCGGTGAGTTGGGACGAGGCGATGGCGTTTTGCGCGGCACTCACCCGGCGCGAAGAGGCTGCGGGCCGGCTGCCGGCCGGCTATGAATACACCTTGCCGACAGAGGCGCAGTGGGAATACGCCTGCCGGGCGGGAACGAGCGGCGACTACGCGGGCGACATGGACGCGATGGCATGGTATATACAAAATAGCGGTTACAAGACGCATCCTGTGGCAACAAAACAGGCCAACGCCTGGGGCCTCTACGATATGCACGGCAACGTGTGGGAGTGGTGCCGGGACCGGGTGGGCGACTACCCCGGCGACAGCGTGACGGACCCCAATGGCCCTGCATCGGGCTCGTGCCGCATCTTCCGCGGCGGCTGCTGGAGCTACGCCGCAGCGCATTGCAGCTCCACGCACCGCAGCAAGGGCGAGCGGGGCTTCCGTCTCGGCGACCTGGGCTTCCGTCTCGCCCTCGCGCCCAAGGTAGAGCAGTAGCAGGGGCAAAGCGTTTTCCATGTATTTCGCTAACCTGCACCGGCAATCCGCCGTAGCGGAAGCGTTTCGCTTCCGCTGCGGGAAGGGGCGCTTCGGCTGGAGGGCGGGGCGCCGCCCGAGCCGTGAATTGGAGCCGAACATCGGCGCAGGCAGACGGCTTGCCGGAGGCTCTCCAGTGCTCCGGGATTGCCCACAAGGCTGAAGTGCCGGAATCTTCGGACGGATGACAATATGTTCTCGCCTTTTTATAAAATTCTGATCTACTCTCCTCTACGATGACAACTGAAATCAAAGATCGCACTGGTCGTTGTATCGGGCGCACTCAGGAAATGAGTGACGGCCATCTCAACTATATGGACGCCGGAGGTCGGGTTGTAGCGCGCGTCCAAAACGGCAACACTTATGATGCCGCCGGGCGTCTGATCGGCAAGGGCGACATGGGAATGTACGCCCTCGCACAGCATAATTCTTCACGGTGAGCGGAGCGGAAGCAGCTCGACCATAGGTATGCGAGCGGTTGGGGGACCGAGCTTCGCGGTGGGCTCGGATGCCCGTGCGAGCCGCTTATGATCGAGCACGGGGGAGCGAAACCCAGAGTGCGGGGGCATTCTGCGGTGTTAATAGCAGTTCAACGACGGCGGTGAATTGCGCATAGGGTTCTGGTCGAGCGTGTGATGCTGCCTTATCGCGTGCAAGCACGCTCCTACAACGGGCTCAGGCACTTGCCTGACCTCGAAAACGACTTGGAATTCGAGCAGGCTGAGGGAGTACCGAATATTGTGAAAATGCCCAATTCAATCTTTATGAAACCACATCAAGACAAATCCTATTTGATCGAAAAGAAGATCGGCGAAGCCTTGGGAACTCTGTTCCCCGGGCGGACGTTTGTGCACAATAAGTCTGTGCCGAAGTCCGAATCAAGGGCGCGCCCCGACTATCGCTGCGATGAGCTCATGCTCATCGTAGAGTTCGACGGTTATCAGCACTATTCTCAGACCAAAACGATACTGGCGGATGAAGAGAAGGATTCTCTCTATTCGGCCTTGGGCTATTCGATTGTCCGAATTCCCTATTTCGTCCAACTATCATCTACGGTGATCGAGTTGCTGTTTAGCCTCCCTGCCGTTACGTGGGAGCAGGTTTATCCGCACGGGTTTATAGCCGACGAGGCCTTGCTGCCGGCCGACTTCTGCCCGCTAGGAGTCTGCCGCTTTGAGCGGGACCTGGCGCGTTTTGCGTGTATCCGGCCGGAGATCCTCGCCTCACTGAATGCAAAGATTGAGGAGCTTGGAGACAGCCGCCGAGTTGTTCCGCCCGCGTTCAAGTTCTAAGGCACGTTTACCCCATGACCAACAGATCGCGAACCCGCCCCGTAACTATCATCGTAGAGTGGATCGGAGGAGAAGAAGACGATCCCTTTGCGTCCTTCGAGTTCCCGCGCCAAGATTTTTTGAGATCCCTCGGCTTGAATCCCGACCTCTGGGACGAACCACAGGTAGCGCGCCTGAATGCCGGAACCACGTTCACTATTTTCGGTATGGAACTCCAGCCGCAGCCGGCTTACTCGGCTTCGGCCGAATGGCGCTGCCGTTTCGAGGTAATGGCCGAAGGTTGCTGTCTATTTGCTATAAACGGGATCGCAGTTGCGGTGAATTTGAAAAATGCGAAGAGCCGGAAACCCCTTTCCTCTTCGCTGGTGGCAGTAAGGCTAAAGGATAGGAATATAAAGTCTCTTCCGCGGCGCTTTTCGGAGCTTAAGAACCTGACGAGCTTGAATCTGTGCAAATGCAATGCCTTGGCCGACCTGGGCGGGTTGTCTGGTTTGAGCAAGCTGACAAGCTTGGATTTGTGCGAATGTGAATCCTTGACCGACCTAAGCGGGTTGGCTGGTTTGAGCAATCTGACGAGCTTGAATTTGGGCGACGGAAACTCCCTAGACGACCTGAGTGTATTGGCCGGCTTGAGCAAGCTCACGAGCTTGGTATTGAGCCAACACTACTCACTCACCGACCTGAGTGCGCTGTCCGGCATGAGCAAGCTGGTGAGCTTGGATTTGAGCGGGGCCAAGTTTCTGAAAGACCTGAGTGCGCTGTCGGGTTTGCTCAACCTGACGAGTTTGGATTTGAACGGTTGTTACTCCTTGAACGACCTGAGCCCGTTGTCCGGGTTGAGCAAGCTGACGTGCCTGGATTTGACCGGTTGCGAAGCATTGAGCGACCTGAATGCGTTATCCGGGTTGACCAACCTGATGAGCTTGAGATTTGGCGGGTGCCCTTACCTAAACACCGCTACTCGGATCAAGCCCTTGCTCGGTTTGCATCGCCTTGAGCAATTGGATCTGAATGCCCCCGACTTGCGGCTGCAGGTCTTGCTCAGTGCTGCCCACGCCAGAGCGGACTCCGCACGCCTGCAAGATTTGCTTAACAAAGAAGATGCGATCATTGTCCTGCAACGCTCTTCCAATGCCACGGAACTCGCTGCATGCATCGCCAAAGCGCTCGGGATGGTTGGTGATTGTGTAATTACGGTAGGCGAGGGGACCGATAAAGAGCACGGCTCTGGGCGTCGTGGCGATGAGAAGGACGATGCTGCTGCCCCCCTCGATATTAGCGAGCAAGTGTTGCTTGAAGACGAAGAGAGTGGAGAGCCAAAGCCTGAGTCGAAGGCTAACGGGGAGTTTGTGATTACTTATGATATGTTTATAGCCGCATTGACGCGTGATTCAAAGGACGTCAAGGTGTCGCCGGATAGTTTCCCCATGAAGTTTTTGAGCCAATGCCGGAATATCCCAGACATAACCGGCGAAGGCTGGTGCGAGATTATCCGCGAAGTAGGCAAGGGCGCTGCCGCGCCGTTGGCGGCATGGCTGAACGGGTTGGTCGAGTCGTCCGAGCTTGCGCTTTCGCCGGTGTCTGGATTGCTGGACTATATAGCCGAGAGCGGCCAGGTGGAGGGCGTCAACTGGCCGGCGCTGCTCGACCCGGTGCTGGAAAAGGTGAGTCGCGCAGACCAAATCGAGCTTGGGCCGCAAATCTGCCTCGCGTGGCGAGTGTTGGGCGAAGGCAAGAAAGAAAGATTCTGGCTCAATGCGTTGACGGGCCCTGAGGGAAGGGGTTTCCGATCCAAGGTCCGCGCCAAGTTCGCCCTTCATGCTAGCAAGCTAAACAGAGCAGTTGGACACTGAGATACGCCGTAGCCATTGTAGGAGCGTGCTTGCACGCGATTTAGAGCTGTTTAGTCGTAGGAGCGTGCTTGCACGCGATAGGTCTTCATCTTGGATGCGAAATGGAGCTGGGTTGGAGTTGACGGTTTAAGTTGAGATGTGGAGGCCGGAGGAGCGCCACTTAGTAAGTGGCATTCCGCACCGGGCCGAGGCTCGTGCGTGTGCGAACACGGCCACGGGAAACGGAGAGCCTGCTGCCACTCGTAAAGCGGCAATCCGAAATCGAACAATTCAAGGGATCGGAACGGTACGGACACAAGGCTCGACCCTACATCGAAGCGAACCGGAATCGCGTGCAAGCACGCTCCTACACGAACACCGGAAGCGCTTCGCTGGCAGCGTAGACGGAGAGCGGTTTGGCTACGGCTAAGCGGCCGTTTGTCCGGCACGGTCGGCTAACGATACACTCTCCTTAACTTAGCGCCATTCATATCTGATAAACAATTGAACCAAATTACCCCCATGCCTGACAAATTGCCAGCCCGCCCCGTTACTGTCATCGTAGAGTGGAAACAGGGTTACCCTTTCCATCGGAACCAATTCCTGCGATCCCTCGGACTGAACCTGGATTTGTGGGGCGAGCCCCAGGTGGCCCAGATCGACGAACAGACAACGCTAAATGTTTTCGGGGCGAAAGTGCCGCCGCATGCGGTCTACGCTACTGCACCAGAATGGCGCTGCCGGTTTGGAGAATCCGCCGAAGGTTGGCAGGCATTTTCGATAAACGGCACTGCAGTTGGCGCCTATTTGTACGAGTTGAACGAGGTTCGCAACCTTCCGGCTTCGTTACAAGCGGCCGTATTGCATGATGCTAAAGAGGAGACCCTTCCCCCATATTTGTCAAAGCTCCAAAACCTGACGAGCTTGGATTTGAGCGATTGCGACGCCCTGTGCGATTTGAGCGGGTTGGCCGAATTGGTTAACCTCACGAGTCTGAATTTGGGTTATCGTTCATCCAGCAATAGTGTGGCTGAGCTATCGGGCCTGACCAACTTAACGGATTTGCAATTGCCCCGCTGGGAAGCGTTGACCGATTTGAGTGAAATTGTGGGATTGAATAAGCTAACAACTTTGAATTTGAGTGGGTGCAAATCCATGTTCGATCTCCGTGGGTTGGCTGGCATGGACAACCTGTCGAACTTGGACCTGTCATTTTGCAGTGCGCTGACCGATCTGAATGCGCTGTCCGGCTTGAGGAAGCTGACAAACTTGGATCTGGGCTGGTGCAGCGCCCTGCCCGATCTGCGTGGATTGGGTGGTTTGGACAAGCTTGCGAGCTTGGGCTTGTCGCGTTGTAGCGCGCTCACCGACCTGGGTGCGCTGTCCGGCTTGCGAAATCTGACAAAATTGGATATGAGCAACTGCGATCACCTGACCGACGTGGGTGCGTTAGCCAAGTTGGAGAACCTGACGAGCTTGGATTTGAAGTGCTGCAATAACCTAACTGATCTGAGTGCGTTGTCGGGGTTGCGCAGCCTGAAGCGCTTGTATTTGCAGCATTGCGAAGCCCTGACCGACTTGAGTGCATTGTCTGGGTTGATCAGTCTCAAGAGGGTGCATTTGGACGGTTGTCCTTACCTCAACGCAGCGACTCGGGTCAAGCCCTTGCTCAGTCTGCACCGTCTCAAGGAATTTGAGCTGGATGCCCCTGATTTGCGATTGCGGGTCTTGCTCAGTGTTGCCCATGCCAGAGCGGACACCTCGTTCCTGCGGGAGTTGCTTATCAACGATAAGGCGATGACTGTTATGCAGCGCTCTTTCGATGGCCAGGAGGTCGCTGCATGCATCGCTAAAGCGCTTGGTCTGGTTGGGTCTAGCCTCCCAGAAGGTTATATCGCGCAGTTTCTGGATGAATGCCGGAAGATTCCGGACATAACGAGTGCGGGCTGGTGCGAGATTTTCCGCGAAGTGGGCAAGGGGACTGGTGCGCAGTTGGCGGCATGGCTCAAGGGATTGGCCGAATCGTCGGCCCTTGCGCCCCCTCCGCTGTCAGGATTGGAGGAGTATATAGCCGCTGGCGGCCGGGTGGAACAGGTTAGCTGGCCAGCGCTGCTTGATGCGGTGCTGACAAAGATTAGCCGTGACCATTCCGTATGATTGTAGGGGAGGCCCTTGCGTCCGCACCGTTGGCACCGTCGCAACGTGAGCGGTTGCGGCGAGCCCAATTCTTAGTCGCGTTCAAGATGAGACTGATGCCGGGACCATGTAGGAGCGTGCCTGCACGCGATTTAGAGCTGTTCAGTCGTAGGAGCGTGCTTGCACGCGATTTAGAGTTGTTCAGTCGTAGGAGCGTGCTTGCACGCGATAGGTCCTCATCTTGAAAGCGAAGACCCGGATTCTTTTTGGAGGTTGAGGGTTTAGATTGTGGTGTGGCGGCCGGACGGAGCGCCACTTAGGAAGTGGCATGGTATCACTGGATCGAACCCATTCCGGACCGGCCCGAGGCTCGTGCGAACACGGCTACGGGGGCGAGGATGAAAGATGAAATCGGAGCGGATCTTTCCGCCTTCCGCTTTATCCTAAACATCAACCTTCAACTTAAACCTCCGTTTCAACATCAACCCTACACATCAACCTTCAGCTTCAACATGCCGGTCCTCCGGGGGCCGTCTCCGAGCTCCTGTTTAGCATTGAAATTTTATAAAATTTCTGGCTTAATCGTTTTAGTCAACTGACACCGGGCCGGTGGCTTCATCGCGAGATGCCCGGCAACCCAATTACCCCATACCCCATGACCCCTATCGACATCGCCCGGCGCGTGCTAGCGCATTTGGAAAAGGCCCCGGGCCTGGATCATCCGGACACGCTGGCCAGTGTAAATAACCTCGGGAATCTGCTCAGTGCCAAGGGCGACTATGCTCGGGCTGAGCCGCTATATCGTAGGGCGCTTGCCGGTCGTGAGAAAGCGCTCGGCGCCGACCATCCGTCCACGCTGGCCAGCATCAACAGTCTCGGGGGACTGCTCAAGACCACCGGAGACCTTGCTGCGGCTGAGCCGCTGTATCGTAGGGCCTTGGCTGGGCGGGAGAAAGCGCTCGGACCCGACCATCTGTCCACCCTGGCCAGCGTCAACAACCTTGGAAATCTGCTCAGTGCTAAAGGCGACTACGCCGAGGCCGAGTCGCTGAATAGGAGAGCGGTGGCCGGGCGGGAGAAAGCGCTCGGCGCCGATCACCCGTCCACGCTGGACAGCGTCCATAGCCTCGGGATTCTGCTCGGGGCCAAAGGCGATTACGCCGGGGCTGAGGCGCTGTATCGTAGGGCGGTTGCCGGTCTTGAGAAAGCGCGCGGCACCGACCATCCGTCCACACTGGAGAGTGTACACAACCTCGGGAATCTGCTCAGGGCTGTAGGCGACTACGCCGCGGCTGAGCCGCTGTATCGTAGGGCCTTTTCCACTCGGGAGATTGTCCTGGGGCCCAAGCATCCCGACACGCGCAGCAGCCTCATCAGCCTCGGGAGCCTGCTCTACAAGAGGGACGGCTATGCTGGGGCTGAACCGCTGTACCTCCGGGCCTTGGCCGGGCCGGAGAATGCCCCCGGCCCCGAGCATCCGGAACCTTCGGAATCCAAAGATCGGTTGACCGCCATCATGAGCTCGTTGAAAAAGCTCATCTCGAAAGCCCAGGCACAGGGGCATCTTACGTTCGACGACATCAACACTACACTGCCCGAGGTAGTGGACATCGCGGAGGAAATCGAGACCGTCATCGCCATCCTCCATGACCTTGGAATCGACATCCTTGATCCCGACGAGGTCGAAGGATATTCCAAGGCGCGTTCAAAATGAGACGGATGCCGAGTCCGCGTAGGAGCGTGCTTGCACGCGATCGTGCCTCATCGCTGAAAGCGAACTGGAATCCCCCCCAGCCCTCGCCGGCGACGTCGCTTGCTGCGGCCCGAATCGGGCCAGCCGTATGTTTTGCTCCCGGGCTGATATGCTTCACACGAACCCCATTGCTTTACAGGAAAGAAAACGTTTATGAACAGTAAATTCATGCGCACTGCCAAAGAACTTGACGGGCTAACCCGGGGTGGAATTGTTGAGCCATCATTGTCAGGAGTGGCTGAGCCCCGACGCCTGGGTCAAACATTACTCGATTGTTGGACGACGCGATACGATAAACGCAGATCGTTCCAGATCTACGAGGAAATGGCCGCATTTCCGGAGAAGAACTATGGACTCCGATCCAAGATGTGGATTCTGCCCAACGGCGCGGTCGTCGGGTTGGACGGAGAGTGGCACTATCGCTGGATATTGGCCCACAAGAATCGTGTGGCTGAGTTCGGATTGGACACGACAACCCTGCCCGACGAAGAGGGGCCGGTTAGAATTGCGGCCCTGAAAAGAGGGTTCTTCCGCGTAAGTTATGAGACGAGAAGTTCAAATCTGATCTTTGAGGGATTGGAGAACAAATTTGAAAAGGGAATCACGGACGGGATTTTCATGATCGTAATGGAAAATATGAACGCATTGAATGAAATCAAGGTTACGCTATTCAATGAGGATGTTACGGAAATCAAAAGCAATAGATCGGCACCTCTATTTACGTTGCCAACGGCCGATGCCAAATTGGCAGCGGTGGAGGATGTAGTAGGCAAATTGAGCTGAATCAGGCTATGAGCACAATAATACAACCAAATGCCGAGGCCGGGTGCGCTCGCGTGATTACTGCTATGAGGGGCGTGGTCTTAAGCGTGAAAACACTGGCCATCCTGGCTGCCGAAAACCCGGATGGAAAACCCGCGACCGCCAGCGATAATGAGGCGGCAAATCAAAAGCCCGAGAAGAGCCTTCGTGGAATGAATCTCGGGTTTGTAAGAGTGGACGGGCAATATGCAGGGCCGAAACATTCCTTCTTCGTGCCGAATATTACCAGGGACGAAGCGTTGCAAAGAGGCAAAAGCTTCACGCAGCAGTTTATAATATTCGGCGAGAAGGTGCACGACTCAAAGGATGGCAATGAGTATAATGGGTTTGAGTTCAGCCTGATATTCACCGACCATCGATTCGGTGACGTCGGGGGTATTCGGAGAATGCTTGTCAATATAGAGGATGCTGCCGACTATTG
>CAJCBL010000340.1 GCA_903960515.1 uncultured Verrucomicrobiota bacterium | reverse complement strand
GTGCAAGGTGGTGCGAGTGCAGGGTTACGCCCGGCTGGCACACGGATACTGCCCGGCCGGCAGCAGTACCCGGGGCGCGGCGTGTCGAAACTGGGCGGCGGTGAGGCGAACGGGGGGGACGGATCGCGTGCAAGCACGCTCCTACGACGGATGCCGGAGTTCGGGCACTGCAAGGGCATGGCCTTAGGCGGCGCGATCCTTAAGGCCCGCCGCAATGGCGATCATCCGCTGTGCGAGAGGACGTGCGCCCGCCTCCGGAATCCCGCCCCCGGAACCTCCTGCGGTGCGCTGCTGCGGTCTGCGTTTCCCGAGAGTATCCGCAGGGGGAGTTGGGGGGGGCTTGGTCAGCCGAGAGGAAGGCTGGCTTGGCCGCCGGCAGCGACGGTGGCGCCGGGCTTGAGCCCGATGGCCTCCCAACCCTTCACGGTGAGCATGCGCCCTTGGGCGGTGCGCTGGAGGTAGCCTTCCTGTATGAGGTAGGGCTCGTGCACCTCCTCAAGCGTGTCGGGCTCCTCGCCCACGGCCACGGCCACCGTGCCCAGGCCCACGGGGCCGCCGTGGTAAGCCTCGGCCATCAGGCGCATGATACGCTTATCCATCTCGTCGAGACCACGGGCGTCGATCTCCAGCAGCTCCAGGGCGGCGGCGGCCACGGGCTGGGTGATCTTGCCCTTCGCCTTCTCCTGCGAGTAGTCGCGCACGAAGTTGACGAGGTTGTTGACGATGCGCGGGGTGCCGCGCGAGCGGGCGGCGATCTCCTTGGCGCCATCGTCGTCGATGGGCACGGACAGCAGCTTGCAGGTGCGGTGGACGATAGTGAGCAGGTCGGCGCGGTTGTAGAAATCCAGGCGCGTGTTGAGGGTGAAGCGGCTGCGCAGCGGGGCGGTGAGCAGGCCCGAGCGGGTGGTGGCGCCCACGAGGGTGAAGCGCGGCAGGGTGAGGCGCACGCTGCGGGCGTTGGGCCCCTGGTCGATCATGATGTCGAGGCGGAAGTCCTCCATTGCGCTGTAGAGGTACTCTTCCACGGTTTTCGGGATACGGTGGATCTCGTCGATGAAGAGCAGGTCGCCCTCCTCGAGGCTGGTGAGCAGGCCGGCGAGGTCGCCCGCTTTTTCCACTACGGGGCCGGAGGTGATGCGCACGGTGCGGCCCATCTCGGCTCCGAGGATCAAGGACAGCGTAGTCTTGCCCAGGCCGGGCGGGCCGCTGAGCAGGATGTGGTTGAGCGGGTCGCCGCGGCGGCGTGCTGCGCCGACCATGACCTTGAGCCGCTCCACGGTCTTGGCCTGGCCTACGAAGTCGCCGAAGTTGGCCGGCCGCAGGGCGGCCTCGGCGGAGGTGGTGGGCGCGGTGAGCGCGGAGTTGAGGAAGTTGACGCCTTTGTCGGACATGGGGCTAGGAGATGGGGGGCTCGCCGCGGGCGGCGTGCCAGATGCGGAGAATGGTGACCGTGCGGTCGGGCTCCAGCCTGTAGAACACTCTCCATTGACGATGGACGATTTCACGGAGGTTGGGATCGTCGGGTACCCGGCGGCCGGATTCAGGGAAACTCGCGAGTCTTTCTACATCGTCGATCAAGGCGGCTCCGATCCGCAGTGCGGTGGAGGGGCGGTCACGCCCGATGTACTCCGCAACGTCCCGCAGGTCGCTCAGGGCGTCGTCGCTCCAGACGATTCGCGAATCCATGCGAAGAATTTCTCCTTCACTTCGGCGTGTGGATGAACCCGGCCTTCGTTGGCGGCGGCGATGCCTGCTTCGAGGGCCGCGAGCAGTCGGACGGTTTCCTCGACGTCGGTCCAAGTGACGTCATCCGGCATGCGGCGCACGGATTCGAGCATTTGTTCCTTCACGGACATGGCGGTAGTAAGCGACGAAGCGCGGTGGCTGGCAAGCGAGGCTTTGGTTCAGAACAGAGCGTCGAGAACGCTGTTGAAGAGTGCGTCGGCGGAAGCGTTGAGTACGCCTTCGACAGATTCCTTCCACCCTATCAGGCCACCGAGAAACACGCCGAGACCGGGGAAGCCAAAGGCGATGGTGATCCAGATGTTGAAGCTGGTGGCGAGTGACCAACCGGCGAAGGCCAACGCGGCGAGCCCGAGGAGCATTGCGAGCATCCGCTGCCACCATTCAACAGTCTGCACACGTAGCGCGAGAAACTCCTCAATTCTTACCTCGGTACGGGGCCGGTGGCCGAACGCTTTCTGGGCTTCACGCAGTGCCGCGCGTTCGAGGTATGACTGGTGCCGGGTGAGGCTCACTTGTTCGACCACAGGGCGAACTCACTGCCTCCGGGCTCGGTGAAGTGGAAACGCCGGCCGCCGGGGAAACTGAAGATGTCGCGGGTGATGGTGGCGCCGAGCTTCACGGCTTGGTCGCGGAGCGCTTCGAGATGCTCGGTGTAGACGATGGCAATGGTCGAGCCGGCGGCGGTGCTGGAGACTTTCTCGGAGCGGTAGAACCCGCCGTTGAGGCGCCCGTCCTCGAAGGCGAGATACTCGGGACCGTACTCGGTGAAGCGCCAGCCCAGGAGCGCGGTGAAGAAGGCCTTGGTCTTCGAGAGATCGCGCGAGGGCGACTCGATGTAGTCGACGGTGTTCGGGATCGACGGAGGTGGCATGACTATCTGGGTTTGGGGGGCGGGGTCGGCGGCGGCGAGGGAGGTGGACATGAGCAGCGCTGAAACATGAAGCAGACGAAGAGCTGTGGAGTGCATGTGGTTTCCTATTCCTTGGCCGATGCTCGTGTGGCGGCGTGCTTCATCATGAGCTCCTTGATGTGATACTTTTCCTCCCATGTACGGACCTTCTCGCTGTCGGCCTTGGTAAAGTAGTAGTCGAAACCACCAGAGATCTCCGGAAACTCGACTCGATCCGTGTAGTCTTGGGCGTGCATGTGGGTGATGTGGCAGACGTCGAGCGCTGCGATCATCTCCGCGTTGCGATACAAGACGACGGTGTATTCAGGGATGCAAAAGCAGTGCGGGGGTACGCGGATTAGCTGCGGGTTCTCCGGATCACGATGAGGCAGCTTTGAGGAGTCGAGATCAAGCTGGTCGACCAATTCGCGCAGCATGCTGAGATCGGTCAGAGTCAGGAATGTGGCGTCGTCGACGGGGTAGGACTCGATGTAGACTGCTTCGCCATAGGCAGCGAACTTCGCGCGGGTCGCCGCGGCAATGGCACGCCGGATCCCAGCGATGTACTCCACTGCGGAAGCAGGGCCTTTCTCCGCCGCCTGAACCAAAAGCTCGTCGTGGGGCGGTGTCTTGTCGTCGGCACGAATGGCGAACGGAAGAAGTGCGATAAGGAATGTGACGAGATAGCGCATGTGGAATTGGCGGACTGAGTTCACCGCCACTCCACCTCGGCACCGAGGGCGCGCAGGTTTTCCACAAACCTTGGATGCGCGCGGCGGATGGCGTCGGCGTTCTTCACCAGGCTTTCGCCCTCGATGGAGGCGGCCACGGCGTAGAGGGCCACGGCGGCGCGAATGATGTACGGCGCGTCCACTATGGCGGGACGCAGCGGGCGGTTGCCAAAGACGATGATGCGGTGCGGGTCGCTCACGACCACATGGGCGCCAAACTTCGCCAGCTCGGGCAGCCAGGTGAAGCCGCCCTCGTAGATCTTGTTCCAAAATTGCATGGCACCCTCGGCGCGCACGGCCAGCGCGATGAGCACGGGCAGCAGGTCCACGGGGAAATACGGCCAGGGCGCGGCCTCGATCTTGGCAAGCAGGTTGGCGGTAAGCGGTTCCTCGATGCGCAGCTTCTGCGCGGCGGGCACGACGACGGTGTTGCCCTCGAAATGAAGGTTCACTCCGATCTTCGCGAAGGAGCGCACGATGAGGTCCATGTGCTCGGGCTGGGTGTCGGTAACGCGCACCTCGCCGCCGGTGATCGCCCCGAGTGCGAGGAAGGTGACCACCTCGTGGTAGTCGGTGCTGATCGCGATGGTGGCGCCGTGGAGACGGTCCACGCCGTCGATCTCCAGGCGGCTGGTGCCCACTCCGCGGATGCTGGCGCCCATAGCGCAGAGCGCTGCGCAGACGTCCTGCACATGGGGCTCGCTGGCGGCGTTGATCAGGGTGGAGGAACCCTCGGCGAGGGCGGCGGCCATGGCGAAGTTCTCCGTGGCGGTCACCGACATGTAGTCGGCCCAGTGGCGGGTGCCGCGGAAACGGCCGTCGAGGGAGAAGGAGGTTTCGTCGCCGCGTTCGAGGCGGGCGCCGAAGCGGCGCAGCACCTCGAAGTGTGGGTCCATTTCTCGGATGCCGAGCGAGCAGCCCTTGGTGTTGGACTGGACGACGATGCGCTTGAGGCGGTGCAGCAGCGCGGGGTAGAGCAGGACGGTGGAGCGCATGTCCTGCGGGAGCTCCCCGCCGGCCAGAGCGGGCCGGAAGCTGGAGTGGTCGAGCTCCATGGTGCCGGCGGTGCGGTCCCAGTGGATGCGCGAGCCGTGCTGGGTGCAGAAGGCCACGAGCTTCTCCAGATCGGTGATACCGGGGACGTTGGTGAGGCGCACCGGATCGTCGGTGAGCAGCGTGGCGCAGAAGATGGGCAGGGCAGCGTTCTTGTTGCCGGAGGGCCGGATGGTTCCGGAGAGCGGCTTGCCGCCGTGGACGAGGAGGTCGGACATGGGATACGGGGCAGCGTGGGGCAGAAGTGCGGGCGACTGAAACCCGAAAAGCGCGGCGATGCGGGCAAGCGGCACCGGCGTAGAACGAGTGGCGGGGCGAACCGAGGGTCGGACGCCTGAGGAGAACGAGCATGGGAAGGAGCACGAGTAGGGCGATGCTCGCTCCCCATCACCGCTTACCCCTCACCCATTCCCGATTCCCAGTTCCCCGCTACTCCAAAAAAAGGGCGCCCGGTGAGGGGCGCCCTTGGAGAGACATTACGGGTTGACTGGCTTAGCCCTGGGGAGCGTCGCCGCCTTCGCGGGGACCGCGATTGCCGCGGAAATCACCGCCGCGACCTTCGCCACCGGGGCCGCGATCACGGCCGCCACGGCGACGGCGATCGCCGCCGTATCCGCCCTGGCCGCCTTCGCCGCCCTGGAAGCCGCCTTCACGGCGCTCGCCACCCTCGCGGGGGCCGCGCTCGCCGCGGAATTCTCCGCCGCGGAAATCACCACCGCGACCTTCGCCGCCAAAGCCGCGACCGCGACCTCCACGACGATGCCGGCGTTCGCCTTCGCCGCCTTCGCGCGGACCGCGGGATTCGCCGGGCCGGCTGGAGGGAGCCTCGGCGGGCTTGCTGCCGAAGAGACTCTTCAGCCAGCCAAAGAAACCACCGGACTTCTTTGCGGCGGGCTGGGCCACGGGAGTAACCGGACGCTCGGGACGCACTTCGGCCTGCTGACGAACATCGCCCTGCGGGCGGTTCTCGCCTTCGGGACGACGGCCTTCATCGAAACGACGGGGGCGATCGCCTTCCGGACGGCGCTCGCGACGATCACCGCGGAAACCTTCGCCACGGCGCTCGCCGCCCTGGAAGCCTCCTTCACGGCGTTCACCGCCTTGGAAGCCCCCTTCACGGCGTTCGCCGCGCTCAGCACCGCGTTCCCAGCGATGTTCCGAGGGCTGGCGCGGGGTGGGGGGGAGGATGTTGAGCTGGGCCTTCTCGGCCGGAGCGGCGGGTGCCCTTGGGGCGACCGGAGCTGCGGGGATGGGGCGGGCAACCGGAGCGACGGGGGCGGGGGCTTCCGCCTTCGGAGCTGTATCGACCACGGGGACTTCGGATGCGGCCGGAGCGGATACTTCAGCTTGGGGGGCCGGGGCCGCGGGGGCCTCGGCTACGGGGGCGGCCGGCACGGGGGCCGGCGGGGTGACGGGAGCGGGTGCCGCAGGGGCGGGCGCCGGCTCGGTCGAGGTGGAACCAAAACCGCTGGCATTGCGGGGCAGCGGGATCACTGAGATCGCCGTGGGCCGGTAGGCCGGTTCGGCGGAGGTCTGTGCTGTGGGAGCGGCGATGGTCTGGCGTTTGCCGCGCGCGAGGCCGGAACCGCGACTGGTTCCGAAGGCCGGAGCCGCAACCGGCGCGGCCGGGGCGGTCTCGGCAACCTGCGCCGGGGCGGCCGCAGCCGGAGCCTGGGGGGCAGGAATGGCGGGCGCGGCCTCGGAGGGCTCGCTGCCGGCCGGGCTCGCCTGGGGAGCCTGGTTATCTTCTGTTGAGGACATGACTCTTTCGTTACAGGACGCACTCCGCAGAGGCGGAGGCGCCGATGGTTGGGGCGACCGGGGCGCGTAAACCGCGCCGCAAGGGCGGACGCCGGAACCGGGAGCATCCCTTGGGAGTTGCCTGAGGGTCAACAGCATAAGCTGGGGCGCCGACCGCTCGGAAACTCGAGCACGGGCCGAGTGGCGGGGCCGGTGTGCCGCGAACCACGGCCGACTGCTCGCCCGATCTGGCCGATCGGACTGATCGATGGGGCGTCGGCGGTGCGCGGCACCGGCTACCGCTGGGGTACGGCTCTGGCCAAGCAACTACCCCTCGCCCGGCGCGCTCAGCAGGGGCGGTATTGGGCAGTCGAGGGCGTCGGCCACGGCGCGCAGGAGGTCGGCTTCGTCGGGTTCGATGGTGCCGTCGGCAGCGATGGCTTCGGTGCCGGCTAGTATCAGAACTTTGCGTATCGCGGGGGACGCCTGTACGAGCTTATCGAGGGCGCCGCCGATGGCGGCAAGGGTGCAGGCGTCGGCCGGGCGGAGGGCGAGTTTGCCAGCCAACGGCGGTATTCGTGCACCGGCGGCGGCGAAGGCGCGCGAAGTCTCCTCGGGCGAGTCGGAGCCCACGCGGCTGAGGGCGGAGAGAAGCAAGGCAATCTCGTCGGCCAAGGCGCCGAAGGAGTAGAAATTGACTACACCCTGGCGTTCGCCGCGCGCCGGAGCGGCCACATGGCGGTCGAGAGCCTTCTCCACCATGAACTCGAAGAGGGTCACCTCGCCGTCGGCCTCGATGAGCAGCCTCACCGTTTCGAGCGAGCCGGAGATCTCGGAGGGCGGGAGCCTGCGCAGGGCGGGCAGGGCGATGTCGAGCAGGGGCAGGCGCAGCTCAGCGGCCAGGCCGTAGGCTGCGGGGGCGAACGAGGTGAAGGCGTCGGCGAAGGGTTGGCCGTGCCGAACCCGGATGGTATCGAGTTGGCGGTTGCGGGAGGCGGGGTCGGAGGCCAGCAGCAGGGCGAATACGACAGAGAGCGCCTCGGCCGGGCTGCGCGCGGCGGCGGCCAGCCGGGGCGGAAGTGCGGCCAGGAGTTGGCGGGCGCGGTCGAGGTGGGCGGAGGTGGGGGCGCCAATCGAGGCCAGCAGCACGGCCGTGGGGATGGCTGCCGGGGGAAGCGGCGGCGGCGCGAAGGCGCGCTGGGGCACTGCCGGGTTGTCCTCCCAGCCCGCGATCGAGGCGAGGGTGATGGCGGGGAATTGCCCGTCCCACTGCGGATCCAGGGCCCGGATGCGCTCTTGTAGCGGAGGATGGGTGGCGAGCGGGGAGAAGCCCCCGGTGAAGGCCTGTGCGAAGAAGAAGTGGCGCAGTTGTGTGGCTTGTTCGGTGACGATGCCGGAGCCCAGCGAGTAGGCGCCGATCTTCTTGAGGGCGCCGCCGATGCCGGCGGGGTTGCGGGTGAACTGCACGGCAGCGGCGTCGGCCAGGCATTCGCGCTGGCGGGAGACGGCGGCCTGGATGAGGCGCCCGAAGAAGTAGCCGATGTAGCCGATGAGCAGCAGGGCGAGGCCCACGGCGACTATCAGCGCGATGGCGCCGCCGGCGCCCTTGCCTTTGCGGGAGCCTCCTCCGGTATTGGCAAAGCGGAGCGATTGCAGGAGCCCGCGGCCGATCATCGCCAGCATGAGGATGCCGAAGAGCACGCCGATGAGGCGCACGTTGAGGCGCATATCGCCATTGAGGATGTGGCTGAATTCGTGGGCGATTACCCCTTGGAGTTCGTCGCGGGTGAGCTTGTCGAGGCAGCCCTGGGTGACGGCGATGGCGGCGTCGCTGGGGGAGAAGCCGGCGGCGAAGGCGTTGAGGCCGGGTTCGTCTACAAGGATGAATACGGCGGGCATGGGCACCCCGGAGGCGATGGACATCTCCTCAATGATGTTGAGGAGGCGGCGGTGGTCGGGCTCGGTCGAACCGGGGTCGAGTTCACGGCCGCCGGCCAGCGTGGCCACCGAGCGGCCTCCGCCGCGCAGGCTGAATATGCGGTAGAGGGTGCCGCAGGAGATCACCAGCAGGGTGAGGCCGGTGGTCCAGGCGATGACATCGGAGCGCCAGACAATGGCGGAGGTGCGGGGTGCGTCGGCTTCGAGTTGGCGGTATTGGGATGTGCGTTGCCGCTGAGTTTTCGTGGGCGTGTAGCCGAGGGCCAAGGCGACCACGAGGTTGAGCGCGGCGACGATGAGAGCGACGGCGATCACGAAATAGACGACCAGCAGTGTCGTGCGGCGGCGGGCGGAGTCCTGGCGGGCGAAGAAGTCCACGGGTTGGAAAATGCGGAGTGCGGAGTGCGGATCCCGGAACGCGGAATGGGGGGAGCGGAGTGCGGAATTCGGAATGCGGGATTCGGAAGGCGGATTCGCCTGGGGGCGCGGCGGCGGTGGAAACCTCTGGTGTGTCTAGTCGGGGCCGGGCCGGCTCAGTCGTGACGATGCAGTCGTAGGAGCGTGCTTGCACGCGATTCAGAGCGCAGATCGCGTGCAAGCACGCTCTTACGGCGGACACCGGAGTTCGTGCACTGCGAGAGCGCAAAGCGGTACGAGTGCATGGTCGCGGCTCAGGTTAGCGGTGGGGGATGGGAGGCGACCACTTTCACGGCGGTGCCGTAGCAGAGGACTTCGGTTACACCGGCGGCGATCTCGGTGGCATCGTAGCGCACGCCGATGATGGCGTTGGCCCCGAGCTGGGCGGCGTGGCTCCACATGCGCTCGAAGGCGTCCTGGCGGGCGCGTTCGCACAGTTCGGTGTAGAGGGTGATGTCGCCGCCAAAGAGAGTCTGGATACTGGCGCCGATATTGCCGATGACCGAGCGCGAGCGCACTACGATGCCGCGCACTGTGCCGAACTCGGCGACGATGGTTTGGCCGGTGAGGGTGAAGGCGGTGGTGTTGAGCATGCGGAATTGCGGAATTCGGAGTGCGGAGTGCGGAATTCGGAATATGGATTGCGGAATTCGGAGCCGGAATTTGGAATACGGAGCGGGCGGCGATGGTGACGCGCAGATCGGAAATCCCGGCCGGTTTCGCTACGAGAAAGGGTCGCCGGCCATGTATCCCACGCTCCGATCAATACAGGGCCCGTGCCCTCCTGCCTCCAACGGGCACGGACACAAGGTCCGGCCCTCCATGCGAACCAAAGTGCGTCCCGCTCAGCCGTAACCATTCGGTTGAGAGTGCAGAGCCGAGCGCCGAGGGCCTGATCACCGAGCAAGCCCTCGGAATCACGCCCGCTTCTGAGCCGATCACTGGAGGTTCGGCTCTCGCCACCCGACACTCGACTCTGGTCTGCATTGTCGCGGCTCAGGTGAACTTCACCTGCGGGGCCTGGCGCTCGGAGGCGTTCTCTACCTGGAAGAGCTCGGCGGCGGCGAAGTTGAACATGCCGGAGATGAAGTTGTTCGGGAAGGTCTCGCGGGAGGTGTTGTAGATCATCACCGAGTCGTTGTAGGCCTGCCGGGCGAAGGAGATTTTGTTCTCGGTGGAGGTGAGCTCCTCGGTGAGTTGGGCCATGTTCTGGTTGGCCTTGAGGTCGGGATACTGCTCGGAGACGACCATGAGCCGGGAGAGCGCGCCGGTGAGGCCGCTTTCGGCGGAGAGCAGGTTCTTGATGGCGGCACCGTCGGCGGGGTTGGCGGCGGCGGATTGTGCGGCGGTGAAGGCGATGTTGCGGGCCTTGATCACGGCCTCGAGGGTTTCGCGCTCGTGCTTGAGGTAGCCCTTGGCGATCTCGACGAGGTTGGGGATGAGGTCGTACCGGCGCTTCAACTGCACATCGATCTGGGCGAAGGCGTTCTTGAAGCGGTTGCGCAGGGTGACGAGGCGGTTGTAGATGCCTGCCACGAAGAGGGCGGCAACGAGGACGAGGCCGAGGAGGGCTGCGAGGATGATGAGGACGGGGATCATGGTCGTTGGAGGGGTTGGATGAACGTCGCGGAAGAAACCGCACGGGAAGTGGGGCGGCAACGGCGAAGTGGCGGGCTGGAAAGACGGGGGCGGTGTGGAATCGGTGGCAGTGGACGGTGGCCCGTGGACTCATCGGCCGGATTGGGCGGGGCTGGAGCGGGCGGATGCTCGCTTCCCGCAACTTGATACGCGTGTGGGAGGGCAGGGGCGCGAGAACCGGCGGGCGCGCCGGAGTTGGCGGCGGGTCCCGGCGCAGAATCGCCTTCGGTACGACGCCTGTCGCCAGCGGGCCACTGCAACGCCCCGGCAGTGAGCTCGGGCCGGCTGCGCCTCGGGACGCGCGCTAGGCCCTGATCCGGGTTCGCTTCCAAGCTGAGCCGCTATCGTGTGCAAGCACGCTCCTGCTACACGGAGTCGGCAATAGTCTCATCTTGAAGGCGGCTTAGAGTGACTACAGCCCACGGCTCACTGTCCCCCGTGCGGAGTGTGCGCCCGCCGGTTCGGCCTTGCTGCGAGGGCGGGCGTGCTCAAGGTGGCGGCAATGTTTTCACCCAACGCCACCGAAACCGAGACGACCGCAGAGACGGCGTTCGGGTGGCGGATACTGCTGGTGCGCTGCCGGAGGGAGCAGGCTTTCACACGGTGAGAATCGGTTTCCTTGGCGGCTCCTTCGACCCCATCCATCTCGGGCATCTGCTGATCGCCCAGGATGCGCTGGAGGGGCTGGGACTGGACCGGCTGGATTTCATCCCGGCGGCGGTTTCCCCCTTGAAGGCGCGGGCTTTGACGGCCTCGCCGGCGCAGCGGCTTGAGATGGTGCGGCTGGCGATCGAGGGCGACGAACGCTTCGGTATTCTCGACCTGGAGCTGCGGCGCGGGGGCACCAGCTACACTGTGGATACGGTGCGGGAGCTGGGCAGGCGTTTCCCCGGCGCGGAGCTGTTCTGGGTGCTGGGCACCGACCAGGTGCAGCTGTTGGCCGGGTGGAAGGATATCGGCGAACTGGTGGCACTGGTGGAGTTCGTGCACCTGGCCCGGCCTGGGCTGGAGGGGGTGGTGGTGCCGCCGATTCCGGGCCTGCGACTGCACCGGGTGGCGGGCCACGAGGTGGCGATCAGTTCGAGCGAACTGAGGGCGCGCGTGAGCCAAGGCTTGCCGTTGCGCCACTTCGTGCCGTTGAAAGTGGCTGACTTTATCGAGTCGCAATCGTTGTACCGACCCAATTCATGAAGAATCCCACACCCGAAACCGTGTCGCGCGAGCGGCAGCTGCTGGCCCACCTCTGCAAAGCACTCGACGACAAGAAGGCCGTGGACCTGACGGTCATCGACGTGACCGGACTGTCTTCGATCACAAATTACATCGTGATCGCCACCGGTCTGGCGGAGACCCATCTGCGGGCATTGCGCATCGAGGCCGAGCATGTGCTCGACCAGCATGGCGCGAAGATCGCCGGCATGGACCGCAACCAGCAGAGCGGCTGGCTGGTGCTCGATGCCTACCAGGTGATGGTGCACATGTTCACGGCGGAGGCGCGGGCCAGATACGCGCTGGAGCAGCTCTGGCGCGACGGTCGCAAGATCTCCGTGCCGGCTTTGCTGGGACAGCCGGAGAAGCCCGAGGTGGTCGTGCCGGTGAAGGCCGAGAAGGTGGCGAAGGTTGCCAAAGCCAAGCCGGTCGCGAAGGCCAAGGTTGTTGCGAAGGCCAAGCCCGCCGCCAAGGGCAAGCCGGTTGCCAAGGCTACTGCCAAGGCTAAGCCGGCGGTGAAGGCCCAGCCCGCCGCCAAGGCCAAGGTTGTTGCGCAGGCGAAGACCGCCGCCAAGGCCAAGCCGGTTGCCAAGGCCAAGCCTGTCGCGAAGGCCAAGCCCGCAGCAGTGAAGGCCAAGCCGGTGGCCAAGGCTGCCTCGAAGGCCAAGCCGGCAGCTGCGAAGAAAGCAGTCGCCAAGACTTCGGCCGCGAAGAAGCCGGTGGCGAAGGCCAAGAAGCCGGTCGCGAAGAAGAAGGCGTGAGCCGGGTCCAGTCCGGTTGTAGGGCGGATCTTGAGTCCGTACCCATGCACTTGATGCGAATTTGCTCTCTTGTGTGGGTAAGTGCTGGGGCGTCGGGTGTAGCAGCGTGAGTGCACGCGATCCGTGCCTCCGATCGCCTCCCAGGCGCACCGATTTCCGGGCGCCGCCGCCCCCCGCCTCAGGCCTGGATCGCGAGCAAGCTCGCTCCTACACACGAGCGTCGCTCCGCTTCCATCGCAGGAGCGCGCTTGCATGCGCTCGGGCCACCTCTTGAAAGCGGTCTGGAAAAGCTGGAGGCGGTGATGTCCAGGCACGCCTAGGCGGTGGCGGTTGGCAGCTCTTGGGCCCGGGGCTGTTGCAGAGCGCAGCCTGCGGAGGGTTTCACTTCCCTCTTACCGCTCTGCGCTTCGGTTTTGCGCCAGAACGTCGATAGTACGGCGTCCGATGACCACCAGCTCCGAACTCGTCAAGCAACTCGATGCCGTAGGCTTCCCCGCCGCGCCGGAGGTGGTTGTGAAGCTCTCGCAGTTGCTGCACACCGATTGGGTGACCGCAGAGCAGCTCGCCGAGGTGGCCATGCTCGATGCCGGTGTCTCGGCGCGGATGCTGCGACTGGCCAACTCGGTTTACTATCGGGGGCGCGGGGTGCGATCCATAGCCGAGGCTGTGTTGAGGGTGGGCCTCGATGGCGTGCGCGATGTGGTCTATGCGCTTTCGCTCATGCGGGCGCTGCGCCCGATGCAGTTCGCGTATCGGCCCTACTGGCGGCATTGCCTGGCCGTGGCCCAGACCACGCAGATCCTGCAGTTGCGTGCGCGCAAAGTCGCAGTGCCGTCCACCGAGCTGCATGCCGCCGGGCTGTTGCACGACATCGGTATGCTCGTGCTTGATCGCACGCTAGGGGTGGGCTACGGGCGTATCCTCGCCACCGCACACGAGGAGGCCCGGCCTCTCTTCGAGGTGGAACGCGATATGATCGGCACCGACCACGCAGATGTGGGAGCGCGGTTGCTGGAGTATTGGAAACTGCCCGAGCAACTGGCGCAGGCTACCGCCGCCCACCACGACCCGTTGGTCGCCGCGAGTCCCACGGCCCAGTTGGTCTATCTAGCCGACTTCATCTGCAACCGACATGCGGTGCACCATGGCACCGCCTATAGGCCGGAGTCATGCGTACCGGAGATCTGGGACGCGTTGGGAATACGCGAGGCCGACATGGCCGATATTGTCGTCGAGGTGGATGCTAGTTTGAGCAAGGCCGATGCGATTCTGGCTGCAGCGAGTTGAGCGGTAATGATGCAATAGCGGTGGGTTTCCACTCTTGGGTGCAAGGGCTAGGGTGAACTCTGCCGGGGCCCGCCTGCGCGCAATTTAGGCGCTTGCGGGAGGTGGATGAACCGGGATCTGTTGCGAACCGCCTAGGGTCTATGCAGTTCACTGCGGTGTATATTTACGAGACTATGGGCACCCGGTGGGTTGACTCCGTTCTGCGCCCTGAATTTCCGATTGCTACCGGCTTCGCGATAAAGGACACGATGTCAGCGAGCAATGCACCCAAACAGAGCAGCTGGACGCCGAGACCACAGAGCTAATAGGGCATCAGCGCACAGAGAGTTTTGGGTGATATATGGCGGGAACCCAGTGAGCTCTGGGCGCGCTCTGCTCTACGTCAATCCGGTTCCGGGTTTCCGAACCATATAGCGCAAGGAACGCGGAGATTACGAACGTCGCCCGGAGTCTTGAGCCTGCGACGAAAGGGTCGAGGGGGAGGCGGGCAGACGTCGCATTTTGGGTAATTGCAGCCTGCGTCGCATCGCAATGAGGCGCAGGCCGAAGGTCAGCAGCGTGGTCACCAGCAGCCGCGGCGTCATCGCCCAGCCGGTGAACGACAGGAGCCAGAAAGCGAAGCCGCCGATAAGGGCTGCGGTCGCATAAAAGTCGCTTTTGAGAACCTGCGGGATCTCGCTCACCAGCACATCGCGGATCACCCCGCCGCCCACAGCGGTGAGCCCGGCGAGCAGCACGATGGTCATGGGATTGGCACCGGCCTGCTCGGCGCGGGCCGCACCGATGGCGGCGAAGAAACCGAGGCCGAGCGCATCGGCCAACATCACCTTGTCCCACAATTGCGCGATATGCCTTTTGGCGACGATGGTGAGCACCGCGCCCAGCACGCAGACGCCGATGTACATGGGCTGCTTCAGCGCCACCGGCGGCGCTGCACCAAGCAGGAGGTCGCGGATCATGCCTCCGCCCACGCCCGTCATCGTGGCGAGGACGATCACGCCGAGCCAGTCGAGCTCGTGTTTTACGGCGCGGAAAGCGCCCGTGATGGCGAAGGCTAGGGTGCCGAGTAGATCGATAAACAGCAGCATGATTTAGGAGAAGCGGGAGGAGTGAGCCGTGATAATGCAGACCAGCGTCGAGTGACGAGAGCCAAACCTCCAGTGATCAGCCGGGGAGCAGGCGTGTTTCCGAGGTCTTGCTCGGTGATCAGGACCTCGACCCTCGACTCTGGGAACTCGACTGAATGGTCGCCGCTGAGCTTCGGGTCTTACCGGCGCGGAGCGAGATCGAAGAATGCGCCTTGGGCTCTTGATCGGGATACTTGGCGCAGGGCTGAAGCGCTTCGCGCTCCAGCTACCCGGAAGAGAAAGCCGAAGAACTGAGGCCGTAACCATGCAATGGTACCGCTTTGCGCTCTGATAGAGCACGAACTCCGGTGTCCCCCGGTAGGAGCGTGCTTGCACGCGATCTGCGCTCTCATTCGGGTGCAAGCACGCTCCTACGAATGAATAATTTCGCCAGGGCGTGATCCTGCGGTTCGGCGGCATTATCGCTCTGATCGGTTCTCCATCGGTGGTGTAGGGGCGTCGCCTCCGCCTTCTTCGCAGCGAAGAACGCTGGCGCGGCCCACCGTTTGCGATCTAACCGGCCCCGACAATCGGACTGCATGGTTACGGCGTGCGGCCCCCTCGCGCACACCGCATCCTGGGGACCCCCGACACTCGCAAAGCGGCAATCCAAAATCGAAAATGCCGATGCGCTGGGGGGGCCGCACTCCGAATTGCGAATTCCGCACTCCGCAGTCCGCAATCCGCACTCCGCACTCCGCACTCCGCAATTCAGGGGGGGGGGCCGCTCCGCCTTATCGCAATCGCAAATCGGCAATCCAAAATCGAAAATGCGAGGGACACTGGGTCGCTTCGCGCCCCAGCTACGCGCAGACACGGGGATACGAAGCCGGTGCGCCTGAGTCGCTTCGCGCCTCAGCTATGCGCAGACACGGGGCACCTCAGCCGGCCGCTATGGTGATTCGACTGTGAGCACAGCCTTGGCGAGCACCCGGTTGCCCCGCCCAAGTACGTAGCGCACCTCGTAGGGGCCCGGTTCCTTGGGCGCTCGGAGTTTCAAGGCCGCTCCCGGCCTCACCTGGATGCGGCTCACGGAGCCACCGGGCGGCTGCCCCACGCGCGCCACCGCGAGGTAGTCCTCGGCGTAGCCGGGCCCCTGCCAGCCCACAGCGAACTCCGTTCCCGCCTTCACGCTGGAGGGCGGTTGGATCGAAGCGGTGACTGCGTTGACGGTGACCGGGGCCTTCGCCAGTAGCTTCCCCCCGCGTCCCAGGATGTAGCGTACCTCGTATTCGCCCGGGTCGCTCGGGGCCACGATTTTCAGCGGATTGCCCTCGCGCACGAGGGCGCGGGTGAGGGATGCGCCGGGCGGACTCGCGGGCTGGGCCACGCTGATGAAATCGCCGTCGGCGGCGGGCCCCTTCCATTTCACCTCCAGGCGTGCCGCCACGGCGACCGGCCCGGCCGGCGCCACTTCGGCCGCGACGGCCTCGATGGTGATCGGCAGCCTTAGGAGCACTTTCGTGCCGCGTGCGCCCACGTAGCGCAGTTCGTAGTCACCTGGATCGCTCGGTGCCCAGATCTTTAGCGGATTGCCCTCCCGCAGGGACGCGCGGCTCACGTAGCGACCGGGTGGATGTTCCGGGAGCGCCACGCTTAGAAAATCGTCCTTGTCGGCGGGTCCTTGCCAGGTGACCTCAATACGGGATGCGATCGTGGCCGCTCCGGGGCCGCTGATCCCGACGCCGGTCTCGGCTGCGGTTCCCGGAGACGACTCAGGGGATGGAACCCCGGCCCGAGCTCCGGCGCTCTCCGGGGTGACAAACGACGCCTTGATCAGGACCGTCCCTTCGACTGCGCGAACGATGATCTCGTCGGCTGCGTCCGGGGTTTCCGTATGGGTGGCAGTGCACGGGCATCCCGCATCCACGTTGGCGATGTTCCCCGCCGGGTCGCTCAGGGGCCGGCCCCCCTTGAAGCCCACCGAGGTGAACGCGCAACTGCCCTGGCCCGGTGGGGCTGCCAACAGGCTGATGTGGCGGCCGGCCTTCGGCCGTACGCGAATGATCTCGCCCTCCTTCAACGTCCTTTCGAAGGGCGGCACGAGCACCGGCGAGCCCGCGATCTTGCCGGCCCATTCCGGCAGCGGCCGCTGCGGCTCGGCGCGCAGGGTGTATCCGGCGGGCACAGCGAAGAGGGCGGGATCCTGCGGGCCGCGTTTGATGTTCCGCAGCTCGACCGTCCAGCGGTAGACCGGGATTTCAACCTTCAGGGGGAATCCGAACTCCTCCGACACCCAGGCGTTGGCAAACACCTGCTCGTCGGTGAACGCGACCTGTTTGCTGCAGGGGATCCCGCCCACCGGCTCCCGGCCCTCCGTGCGAACCGTCTTCGTGCGGGCGAGGTGTGCGTAGGCGCCAAAGGCGTCCATGAACATGCTCATGGGCTCGCCCGGGCGGGCTTCGGTGTAGGACTGCTCCGGTGGCGTCAGCAGGCGCAAGAGGCCGCTCTGCCCGTCGACGATGATGGTCATCGTGCGGCCGTCCTGCTTGAATTCGAGGCGGTAGCCTCGGTCCTGGTAGTTGAACGTCCCCGTCGTGGTCTTGTCGGCGCGGGTATCGAACAGTTCGGCCGAGAACGGGGCGGGAGGGGAGGCTACGGCGGCGGTTGCCAGCAACAACAGGACACACCATCCGCAGGAGAGAATCCGGGGTTTCATGATGGCAGCATGCTCCTTTTCTTGAGGGTTTTCGGAGTGGGGCCGGGGGCGGGCCAAGCGAGCTCCGTGATACCCGGGCGCGGCTGCTCCGGCAACGCCGAATACGGCCGCGTCGTGGTGCGCTGTCCGGTACGGCGTAAACCGGCGCGCGCGCCTGCAGTGCCACGCTGCGGCGCGGAGTGGAGGACCGGGCTGGCGCCCAGTCTTCGCGGTGGCGTGGCCGGAGGGGCAACGGGGGGCGGCCACCCGTTGATTAAGGCTCAGCGACGGTTCTTCAGATACTCCCTGACTGCGTCGTGATCGCCGACGAAGTCCATGGTCAGGGTGGCTGCCCGCTTCACAAATATGATACGCAGCGCCCGGGAGGCTCGCAGTTCGTAGACCGGGGGATCGAGCGGCCTCACGCTCCCTCCGCTGTGGGCGTGGGGCCTGCCGAACACCTGGAGCAGTTGGGTGAGCGCGGCATCTACGGCGGCGCGGTCCCGTGCGTTGAGCTCAGCGGCGGCGGCGAGAAACCTTCTTGTCAGCCGGATTTCCATGGGTGAGCAGCCCAGGCGTGTATTTCACGGTCTTGGACTTGGCGACCTCGGCAACGATGCGGGCGGTCGCGGCGGCGCACTCCTCCACTTTCAGGCCGTACTCGGTCTGTGCGTAGTCGGCAGAGAGCACCTCGACCGGGCGCAGGGCGACGATCCGATCGCCGAGAATCACTCCGATGTCGTCGCCCTCAATGGCTCGCTTGAGCCACGCACTGAGATTTTGCCGCGCTTTGGTGACGGTTAGCGTCTGCATACTGTCAGTAAAGTGCCGCGGGCTCGGGGTGGGGCAAGGCCGGAGCGGCCGTATCTTCACGTATGTGGGGGAGCGCATCCGGTCCTTCGAGTCGGGTTAGTCGCCGTAGGCGCCTCGCCCTCGAAGCAACGGCTCGAACTGGCTGAACAGCCAGCCCAAGGCTCCTGCGATCAGTCGCTTCTGCGCCGCCGTTGACCGCTGCCCCAGCGGGCTGCGCCACGGCGCGGAGTGGAGGTCCGGGTTGGCGCCCGGTGTTTGCGGTGGCGTGGGCGACGGGGCCGCGAAGCCTTTGGCGCAACGGCCCTGCTCTGGTCGCGCGAGGCCGGACCCCTGGCCCGAAACCGCGCCCCCGCCGTGTTTGTGCTTTCGTAGGAGCGAGCGTGCTCGCGATTCCGGGAGCGGATCGCGTGCAAGCACGCTGCTGCGACGTAAGACGCCGCGTCCATGTAGTAGGGGGCGTGCGCGCGATTCCGGGAAGGAGGGGAAGGCTGGCGGCGGAGAACTGAAGGCTTAAATCGGACGCCCACGGCGCAACCCGCACTCCGCACTCCGAAATCGGAATTCCCCTGGGGCCGGTACGGGCGCGAGGTTCGCCCATGTATCAGCCCAACGCTGGCGCGACGCACCGCCTGCATTCGAACGGTACGGACGCAAGGTCCTGCCCTGCAATCCGACCGCGCGGTCGCGCCTCAGCCCTTCAGCCCGGGGTAGTCGAGGGTCGCGAAGTGGTCGGCAAGCGTCTCCGCACGGCGGATCAGCCGGTAGTCGGCGCCCCCCTGCCAGAGGATCTCGGCCGAGCGCAGCTTGCCGTTGTAGTTGAAACCCATGGCATGGCCGTGCGCTCCGGTGTCGTGGATCACGACCAGGTCGCCGATCTCGGGGTCGGCAATCTCGCGGTCGATGGCGAACTTGTCGTTGTTCTCACAGAGCGAACCGGTGACGTCGTAGACCTTGCGCGCACCGCACTCGCGGGCGGGCACCGTCACGTGGTGGTAGGAGCCGTAGAGGGCCGGGCGCATCAGGTTGGCCATGCAGGAGTCGAGGCCCACATAGTTCTTGTAGGTGGCCTTCTTGTGCAGCACGCGGCTCACCAGGTAGCCGTAGGGGCCGGTGACCATGCGTCCGCACTCCATGGTGATGCGCATGGGCGCCAGGCCGGCAGGGGTGAGCGTGCGCTCGTAGGCGGAGCGGATGTCGCGGCCCACACGGGCGAGGTCGACGGCCTGCTGGCCGGGGCGGTAGGGGATGCCGATGCCGCCGCCGAGGTTGAGGAGTTCGATACGAACACCCAGTTTCTGGAACACCTCTACGGCGAGATCGAAGAGCATCTGCGCCGTCTCCACGAAGTAGTCGGGGTTGAGCTCGTTGGAGGCGACCATCGTGTGCAGGGCGAAGCGTTTCACCCCCTTGTCGCGCAGGATGCGGTAGCCCTCGAAGATCTGCTCGCGGGTGAAGCCGTATTTGGCTTCCTCGGGCTTGCCGATGATGGCGTTGCCGGCCTTGAGCGGGCCCGGGTTGTAGCGGAAGCAGAGAAACTCCGGCAGCTTGCCGCCCAGCGCCCGCTCGAGGAATGCGATGTGGGTGATGTCGTCGAGGTTGATCAACGCCCCCATCTCGTGGGCCTTCTGGAACTCCTCGGCCGGGGTGTCGTTGGAGGTGAACACGATGTCCGAACCTCGGATACCCACGGCCTCGCACAGCAGCAGCTCGGCGATCGACGAGCAGTCGCCGCCGAAGCCCTCCTGCTTGAGCGCCTCGAGTACGTGCGGGTTGGGCAGCGCCTTTACGGCGTAGAAATTCTTGAAGCCGCCCGGCACCCAGGCGAAGGCCTGGTTGAAGGCCCGGGCGTTGGCCCGCAGCGCCGCCTCGTCGTAGAGGTGGAAGGGTGTGCCGACTTTGGCGGCGATGTTCTCCAACTGGCTCAGGGTGAAGGGGAGGTTCTTGGCGGGCATGAGTAGGTCCCCACCTCACAGAATACCCGCGCCCCTAGTCAACGCGGGAAGCGCAGCGTTGCGGCGCGTCTCCAGTCGGGCGAGGCGCGCGGCGGGTTCCGGCAAAGCCGGGGCGGGGGCTACGGCCTGCGGCGGGCCAGGCGCGCTCGTGAATACCATACAGCAAGGCTCGGGTCCCGGCGGGCACACTGTCGACACGGTACGGACGCCACGCCCGAACCCACACCAGCGGCGGCGTAAGCCGTAACCATTCGGTCGAGAGCCCAGAGCGGAGCGCCGGATATTTGCCGGCGTTCCTTCCTCCTGGTCTGGGCCTTCTAGCACCACGTTCCCAGTTCCCGCGCCTCGCTCCTCGCTTCATTTTTCCGAGGTACGGACGCGATGCTTCTCTATGCAAGCGTGCCGGTGAGTGCGGAGTCGGTTGTGCATCGTGCGCGGGCCCGCTTGCGGCCAAGCCGTGACCATTCATTCGTAGGAGAGTGCTTGCACGCGATTCAGAGCGCAGATCGCGTGCAAGCACGCTCCTGCGGCGGACACCGGGTTCGTGCATTGCCATAGTGCAAAGCGGTACGATTGCCCGCTTGTGGCGAAGTTGGTCGATGAGCCCGGCGGCTATCGTGGTCCTGCGTTGTGCCGCTGGTCCCCACCGCCCTTCTGGCCCCCTGGCTTGCGAGATATTCGGGCTTGTCGACAGAAGGACCGCCATGCATTTAGAACACTTCGGCGTACCCTGGCGTTTCCCCACATGAAAAACCGTTTTGGCATCTCCCTTTGTCTCGTTATTCATCTCGTTGCGGTCGTGGTGGTCTTTGCAGCACCTGAGGGGCCTATTGTCGACGGCAACGCCCGCTTCTCCGTGCTCACTCCCGCTGTGATTCGGATGGAATATGCGCCCGACGCGAAGTTCGAGGATGGGCTCACTTTCAATATCGTCGACCGAGGACCCGGGGCCGAGTATGCGACGACTGTGGAGGGCGGCTGGCGAGTTGTGGAAACCCCGAAGCTCGTGCTTCGCTATAGGAGAAACAGCGGCCCGTTTTCGGCTGAAAATCTGATTATCGTATTGAAGGAGTCGGGGGCAAACATTTGTCCGCTTGGAGCGGCCCCTTCCGCACCAAGCTCCGGTAATTCTACGCGGCACTCGGCGGCCTCCGATACCGCCGCCGTAGGGGCCAGCCAGTCGGGCTATGGTGGCGCGGGTTATATAGAGGGTGAAACCAAGTCGGGCGGCGCTGCGGGCAAAACCAGTGCACGCAATCTGGGCGGTTGGTTCCCCACGCTGGACGGGGTGGACAAGCCCATCGCGTTGAACGATGGGCTTCTCACGCGCGAGGGCTGGTTCTATCTCGACGACAGCAGTACCGAGCTTTGGACCGGCGATGGCTGGCTCGAGAAGCGCAGCAGCCATGTAGCCCGCCAAGACGGATATTTCTTTGGCTACGGGAGCAACTATAAGCAGGGGTTACGCGATCTCGCGCAGCTATCGGGCCCGAGCAACCTGCTGCCCCGCTGGGCCTTCGGCGTTTGGTTCTCCCGCTATACCCACTATACTTCCGCCCAGTACCAGGAGGTCGTGGGGCAGTTTCGCTCAAATCGGGTTCCGCTCGATGTGCTGATTGTCGACACCGACTTCAAGTCCCCGAATAGTTGGAACGGCTGGGGCTGGAATACGCGGCTCTTCCCCGATCCGGAGGGCTTCCTGGGATGGGCGCACGGGCAGGGGCTGAAGGTCTCCTTCAATATTCATGCAACGATCATGACGAACGACCCCAGATTCGCCGCGGCGGACAGGCTGGCAAACCAAACCCTGATCAGCCAGGGCGTGGCCGAGCCATTTGCCTGGATCAAGGCTGAGGATGGGCGGATGCCTGTCGAGCCTGGAACCCTGCAATATACGTGGGATTGGACGAGGCGGGATCATGCTGAGTCGTACTTTGCGATGCATCAGCCGTTTGAAAAGGCGGGAGTTGATTTCTGGTGGCTTGATGACTGGAAGGACGAGAACTGGGTCAATCATCTGTATGCCCAACGCATGCTCACGAACGGCCAGCGGCCGGTGTTCTTTGGCCGGATAAAGGGCGACAACCCCTGGGTGGAGCACCGCTCGACCATTCATTTCACCGGAGACACCAAGCCGACGTGGGAACTGCTGGATTTCATTCCCTATTTCACCATCCGGGAGGGCAATATCGGGCTGCCCTATGTGAGTCACGATATTGGCAGCCACCTCGGGGTGCGGATTGCGGACGATATGTACCTGCGCTGGGTTCAGCTTGGCACCTTCCTGCCCATCCTGCGGCTGCATTCAAGCCAGCGGGAGGGGCTGCGGCTGCCCTGGGAATTCGGAAAGCAGACGGAGGAGATCGCCTCCCGCTTCCTGCGCCTTCGACATGCGCTCATCCCCTATCTGTATACGGTTGCCCGCGAGGCGCACGACACCGGGCTGCCGATGGTCCGGGGCCTGTATCTTGATTACCCCAAGTGCGATGAGGCGTATGCATATGACCGGCAATTCATGCTAGGCAGCCAGTTGATGATAGCGCCCATCACTGAGCCAGGTGAGTTGGTGCGGAAGAAGGTCTGGTTTCCCGAGGGGACGTGGAGCAACTATTTCACCGGCGAAATCTTTTCCGGCCCCGGTGTGCGCGAGGTGAGCTGTGGTTTGGGGGACATGCCGGCCTTTGTGAAGGCGGGCGGGATCATCCCTCTGCAGCCCTATATGGAGCACGTTGGGTCCGGCGCCCCGGCCTCGCTCGTGCTCAGGGTGTTCCCGGGGGCGGATGGGGCGTTCGAGCTGTATGAGGATGATGGGAATAGTTTGGACTATTTGAAGGGGGCCTGTGGCAGAACCCGTTTGGGGTTCACGGAGGGCAGCCGGAGTACGCTGACGATCGCACCGCCGGAGGGGAAGTTTGCCGGGCAGCCGAGCCTGCGCTCCTACAGGATTGAATTTGTTCATGTTAAAAGGCCGGTGTCGGTGTCGGTCGGCGACCTTATGTTTGGCGAGGCGGGCTCAGCCGGGGCGGATGGCTGGTGGTACGATGAGTCAGCGCAAACTCTCGTGTTGAGCCTGAAAGATCGACCGACGGAGAAGACTTTGAGCATCTCGTACATTGGGGCCCAAGTTCAGCCCAAGTCTGGGGACGCTGTGCGCTAGGCGGACGGCTGGCGGGAATGGGTCCCGGCGGCGGGGCACCGAGCCCGATCAGAGGCGAAGTCGCCCGCTGAAGCGTTCGCCCACTCCGCTCACGCCGCTGGCGTGAGCGGGTGCCCCAGTTCGCCGCCCCGGCCTGCCTACATGGCTGCTCGCCCTGCGGGCACTGGATGGGCGGACGCGCTTCGGGGTTGAACCCGGGGCGGCGGTGCCGGAGCGTGCGGCGATGTTGTGCTTCGGTCCGCTCGCGCTGCGCTCCAACCTCTTCCTGTCGCCTCTGGCCGGCTACACCAACCTGCCCTTCCGGCTCACGCTGCGCGAATTGGGCGGGCTTGACCTGTGCACCACCGACCTGGTCAACGCGCGCTCGCTGCTGGAGCGCCGCTCGCGCGCCTTCGAGATGGTCCGGTCCTGCGCGGCGGATACCCCTCTGGCCGTGCAGCTCTTCGGCTCGGTGCCGGAGGAGATGCGCGACGCCGCCCAGCTGCTGGAGTCCCTGGGTATCGCCTCGGTGGACATCAATATGGGCTGCCCAGTGCCCAAGGTGTGCCGGGTGGGCGGTGGCTCGGCGATGATGACGGAGACCGACAAGACCGCGGCGCTGGTGCGCGGTATGGTGGCCGCAGTCAAGATTCCGGTTACAGCGAAGATGCGCCTGGGCTGGGACGACGCCAACCTCACCGCCCCCGACCTGGCGCGCGCCCTGGAGGATGCGGGGGTGGCGGCGGTGTTTGTCCACGGCCGCACCCGGGCGCAGGGCTTCTCGGGCCGGGTGAACCTCGCGGGTATCCGCTCGGTGGTGCAGGCGGTGCGCTCCATTCCCGTGATCGGCAACGGCGATGTCACCACCCCCGAGGCGGCCCGCACGATGCTCTCCGAGACCGGCTGCGCTGGGGTGAGCGTGGGGCGGGGGGCGTTCTACAACCCGTGGATTTTCGCGCAGACGCGGCGCTTCCTCGATACCGGCGAGCCGCAGGCCGAGCCTACACTGGAGGAGCGGCTGCGGGTGCTGCGCCTGCACCATGCCCGCTATGTGGAGACCTACGGCGAGGAGCGCGGCACTGTGCTTTTCCGGCGCGTGGCCTCGTGGTACGCCCGGCGCTTCGGGCCCGCTCGCGAGTTCAAGCGCGGGGCGGCCAGCATGAAATCGACCGCGGACTTCGAGGCCACGATCGCCGCCTTCCTCGAGTGGCGGAAGCCGTTCCTGGAGGCGAACGGCGAACTGCGCGCGAAGTACCGCCCGGCCCCGATGGTCGCCTCGTTTCTGCAACCGGAAGGTGGCGACGAGGGTGCGGCCCGCGAAGCCATCCCGGTGCCCAAGGGCCCGGTGGAGTTGTGGTGAGCGGGCGTGGCGGGCCCGGTGGCGGCGGCTGCTGCCGGGGACCACGGTATCGGGGACTCGAATTCATTTGTGGGAGCGTGCTTGCACGCGATTCGTGGCGCACAGCGCGTGCAATCACGTTCCTGCACTGCTGGCGGCGGTCGGCTCTCGGCATTGCGGGCTGGATTTGCGCGCCGCTGCGGGTGAGGATGCGGGAGCTATGAACGAAGTGCACGACTACAGCCTCGGCGAGGAGATTGCCAACAGTGTTACCCATGGGGTCGGTCTCCTGCTGTCGGTTACGGCGCTGGTCCTGCTCGTGCTGGGATCGGTGCAGTTGGGGGATTCGTGGCGCATCGTGAGCTTCTCGATCTATGGGGCGTCGCTGGTTGCCCTCTATCTGGCGTCCACCCTCTACCACGCGGTGCCGGGCCGGCGTGCGAAGGCGTGGCTGCGGCGCTGCGACCACGCGGCGATCTTCCTGCTCATCGCCGGCACCTATACGCCGATCATGCTAGTGGTCCTGCGCGGGCCGATCGGGTGGACGATGGCCGGTTTTGTCTGGGGTATCATGGTGGTGGGGATAGCCTTGAAGTTCCTTTTTCCGCAGCGCTTCCAGCGGTTGCTGCTCGGCGCGTACGTGGCGATGGGGTGGGGTGCACTGTTCGTGCTTCACGAGCTTTGGCAGCGGCTGCCGGCGGCTGCGATCGGCTGGCTGCTGGCTGGCGGGGCCACCTACACAGGCGGAGTGGTATTCTATGTGTGGAAGCGCCTGCCGTACAGCCACGCGATCTGGCACCTGTTCGTGCTGGGCGGCAGCCTGTGCCACTTCCTGTTCTTCTATTTGTACGTGCTACCCGGGCGGTGAGGGCAATGGCGGGGCGGCGAAACGTAGGAGCCGGCCCCAGCCAAGGGCGGGAGGCAGTGGCGCGCCGCAGGCAGAACCGACGCGCATCGGGGCGGCGAATAGGGTGGGGCTATGCCGGGGTATATTAACCGCAAGGAACTCAGCGATGGCAAAGATCGGGTTCCTGTACCTCAAACCTACAACCCATAACCTATGACCCAAGATTTATAACCTCCAGCCCATAACCAGGAGCCGGATCGCGCTATAGAGTGCATGGGGGAAGGGGAGAACACGGAGAGGCGCTTGCCTGGTGGCCATCTGGGGCGCGCCGGGTTCCAGGCGGAAATCCTCGCTTCAGCGCTTGATATAGCGAAGCGCTCGAGAGCTTTGCTTCACGTAGCTGGACGGCGAAGCCGTTCAGTCTGTTCCGGGATCAGCCTTCAACACTCTGCACTCTGCCTTCTTCCATAGGCCGCCGCCTGCGTAGTGTCGCCGCTCGCCGTCGCACCGCTGCGATATTTCGATCCAGAATATCGAAGTCCAGAGGCAGAGCGCACTCGGGGTTGGCAATCCCCGTTTCCTGCCGCCGCTGCCGCGGCAGGAGCCCCGCCTGCAGGGTGATGAGCGATACTTCCAATCCCAGCGCTCGGGGGGAACTATTCGGCGGCGGTGAGGGCCGTGCGTCAGCTATTTCAAGACAGGTCTTGATCTCGCGGCAGGGAACACAGAGGCTGCGCAAGCCTCGGTTCTCAAGGCGACGTTTCCCCGCGAGACCACCCCAGCCCTTCCTATGAAATCCCATTCCCTCCTGTTTCGACTTCCGTCGGCGTTTGGTGCCGCGGTGGCCGTGTTTCTTGCCCTCGCGGGCACAGTGCAGGCGCAGTCGTTTAGCGAGTGGCTCGCGCGTCCGGATGTACCGGACGGCCAGCGTACGGCGGCGTCCATTCCAGCCGGGGATGGGGTGACCAACCTCATGAAATTTGCTCTGGGCGTGGCACCCATGCAGAGCGCCGCCGCCCACCTGCCCCAGCCGGTGCTGATTACCCAGTCCGGCGCTCCTCGGACGCTCGCCCTGGATTTCACCATGAATCCGCAGGCGCAAGGCCTGAGCTACGCGCTTGAAGTCTCCGATAATCTGGCGACGTGGACCGAGGCCCCGAGCAGCATGCAACTCTTGGGCATCATCGAAGGCACAGTGCTCACGCGCCAGCGACTGAGCGAGACCACGCCGCCTGCTGCGGTTCGTCGTTTCGCCCGGCTCAAGGTGGCGCTGCTGACGCAGCCCCCCGCCGGCTTCGCGTTAATTCCCGGCGGCACGTTCACGATGGGAGATAGTTTGGATGGTGACCCCATCGCGCTGCCCATGCACAGTGTTACTCTGCCGACCTTCTATATGGCCAAGACGCTCACGACGTGGGCGGAGTGGCAGAGGGTGCGCACCTGGGCGGCGGCCAACGGTTACTCGGATTTGGCAGGCGTAGGCGCGGGCAAGGCGGACGACCATCCCGTGCAAACGGTCACCTGGTATGATGTGGTGAAGTGGAGCAATGCGAAGAGCGAAATGGAAGGGCTCACGCCTTGTTACTATATCAACGATGCGCAGACGACGGTTTATCGCACTGGCTCGGTGGATGTGTCGAATGCCCAAGTGAAATGGATCGCCAACGGCTACCGCCTACCGACCGAGGCGGAGTGGGAATATGCCGCCCGCGGCGGTCTCATTGGCAGGCGTTTCCCCTGGGGCGACACCATCAGCCACACGCAGGCGAACTATTGTAGTATCGCCGGGTATGCCTACGATGTGAGCGCGACGCGCAGTGTTCATCCGATATATAACGACGGCACCCTGCCCTATACGAGCCCGGTGGACGCGTTTGCAGCGAACGGTTACGGTCTCTACGACATGGCGGGCAACCTTTGGCAGTGGTGCGGGGATTTGTGTGGGATCTACGACAGCGCTGCGCAGACTTCGCCGCAGGGTCCTGACTCGGGCTTTGGCCGGGTGGTCCGGGGCGGCTATTGGGGCTACGACGCCGCCGGCGCCCGCTCGGCGGACCGAGGCAACCGCGACCCGCACTACTGCGGCTACAACGTTGGTTTCCGGTGCGCCCGCAGTTCAGTCCCGTAAATAGCAAGCGGAGCGAGAGGGGCCAGGCAAGGGCGGATGGACGACGCCCGGCCCCGAAAGCGCAGCTGGAGCGGCGGGCCGCATCGGACCGCAGTGGCGTTCGACATCGTGGGGCGGCGGCGAGGATCTCCTACGAAACGGCCGGATCCGACCGCCCTTGTTGCCGCGTTCGCAAGAACGCCCGTGCCGTTTCCGCCCTTCGGATCCAGCATTTCCCTGGTAGCTCTTGCCCGAAGCGGGATACCCACCCACAGCAAACACAGCGTTGCCACTGCGTTACTCTGCGGGGAGCGGATTCCTGTCGACGCCGGAGTTCGAAGGACGCGGCTCAACGCGCAGGGCGGTCCGCGCTTCGTCGTAACCATGCAATCGTACCGCTTTGCGCTCAGGCAGTGCCGTAACTCCGGTGCCCTTCGTAGGAGCGTGCTTGCACGCGATCTGCGCATTGAATCGCGTGCAAGCACGCTCCTACGAAGGAAGTTACGGCTTGGTGGCAGTTCAGCGTGACGATGCAGACCAGAGTCGAGTGGTGAGAGCCGAACCACCACTGCTCGGCTCAGAAGCAGTCGTGTTTCCAAGGGCTCATGATCAGGCCCTCGGCGCTACTCTCTGGGCTCTCGACTGCCTGGCTACAGCTCAGCGCGACTCGAAGCCGAGGGCCTCGAGTTCGGAAAGATGGAACGGGGCGCTCTCGGTGAGATCGCGCAGGCGGGCGATGGCTTCCGCCAGGGTGGGCAGTTCGCACACGGCGGCATCGGTATCGGCATCCATGACCTGGATTCTGTAGCGGGGTTGGCCCGAGGCGGCGGGCACTTCGTCGAGCGAACCGCGGAGGTAGTTGCCCGGCAGTCCCGGCTGTGGCCCTACGCCGGGCACCAGGAAGATGCTGTGCAGAGGGTCGTGCACCAGTTCGCCACCGGCCTTCGGGCGGTGGTGGACCGGCCGGCCGGCGGCGGCCAGCCGGAAGCCCTCCGCGCGGGTCCGTTGCGCCGGCGCCAGCGAGCCTACGTAGCGGTCGAAGACTGCGGCGTTGGCTTCGAGTTGCGAGAGGTCGCCGGGATGGGCGGCGAGCTCCAGCAGGCCGGCCGCCAGAAACAGCGGCTGGCGGGCGAGGCTGCGGGCGGTCACGAAGCCGTCCTTGTAGTCGGAACTGTGGAACACTTGGAGCGTGGCCAGCAGGCGAGTGAGCGATTCGCCGTGGGTGGGGGTGCGCGGCACCGAGCCGGTGGGGCTGTGTTCGATCAGGTCGAGAAGGGTGTGGTCGAACGGGGTAAGCGGAGCGTGGGGCATGTAGGGCGGAGGTTAGCGGCCGGCAGCCCGCTGGCGAGGGCCATCGCCGGGTGTTGCCACCAAAGGAGGACTTGAAGGAGAGGTTGAATTTGATGGTTTAGGTTGAAGGAGCGGACCGGAGGGGCGCTCGGCGTTCATCCTTCTCGGCCTGCGTCGGCGGAGCGGGTTTGCGGCGGTCTAAGCCGTGACCATGCAATCGTACCGCTTTGCGGTCTGGCAGTGCACGAACTTGTCCGCTGTAGGAGCGTGCTTGCACGCGATCTGCGCTCAGAATCGCGTGCACGCACGCTCCTACAGCAGAATGGTTACGGCTCAGTTTGTGGCGAAACAATGGAGTCGCTTCGAAGCCAGGTGAAGCAGTACGCACCCCGTACTGCGCGGAGCAGCGCTGAAGGGCGGAACGGGAGCCCTTCTGCGGAGGCGAAGCCGTTCTGCGGAACGGAAGCTCTCGGGGGGGGCGAAGCCCGCCCACCGTCGGTGGAACGGAAGCCGTTCCGCTACGCGGCTAGAGCAGAGTTCCCGGAAGCGCTCAGAAACTGAGGTGCCCCCCACGATGCACTTCCCATTTCAGCCGCGGCGCGAACGGGCGATAGAAGACCAGCGATGGCCGCCCCTCCGGCAACTCTCCCGTTCGCATTGCAGTCGGTGGCGACCTACGCCGCCAAGCTTCCGCCTGCTCCCAGGGTGTTTGGACGCCTCGTGGCCGCGATCAACGATGGCAACAGCAGCCTCGACCGTATGGCCGAACTGGTGCGCCTGGATGCCGCCATCACTTCCCAATTGCTGCGGCTGGCCAACAGTGCGCTGTTCGGTTTCCGCACCCAGGCCAGCAATGTGGAGGAGGCCGTGTTGCGCGTGGGCCTCAAGGAGCTGCACCGCATTGTGGGGCTGTGTTCGGCGTCCTTGGTCTTCCAGGCCGACCTCGCCCTGTACGCGACCGACGCCGAGCGTGTTTGGTCCAACGCGGTCGCCACCGCCGTGGCCATGGAGCAGATCACCGGATGGACGGGCGGCGACCCCGCGCTGGCCTACACCGCGGGACTGCTGCGCTCGATCGGCAAGATGGTGCTCGCCCGCCACGCCGCCGCCGCCGCCCCTGCGCCGTATTCGGAAGGTGGGCCGCCGCTGCCGGCCTGGGAGGCGGCGCTCTTCGGCTGCAACCACGCGCAGGTGGGCGCGACGCTGTGCGAGTTCTGGCGTTTCCCTCGTGGCATCAGCGGGGCGCTGCGCGACCACCTCTGCCCCGCCGCCAATCCCTCGGCCCTGGCGTTGGCCCATCAACTCAATCTCGCCGGCTCCATCGCCACGGCGCTCGAATGCGGCCTGCCCGGGGAGTCGACGCTGTGGGCCAACGATCCGGCGCGTTTCGAGAAGACCGGCCTGCGCGAAGACCAACTTGCGGAGATCACGATGGGGACGGTGGCCGAGTTGGATCGGATGACGACCATGCTCGAGTGCATTCGCGGCACACGTTGAACGGTGGATCGTGGGCAGTGAACGGTGGCCGGTGAACGGTGGCTGCTGGCCGGTGAGCGGATCGGGTGTAGGCCGGTGATCGGATCGGGTGTAGGAGCGTGCTTGCACGCGATTTGCGCTCTGAATCGCGTGCAAGCCCGCTCCTACGACGGACATCAGAGATCGGGCGCTGCCCGAGCGTAGAGCGGTGGCTGCTGGCCGGTGAGCGGATCGGGTGTAGGAGCGTGCGTGCACGCGATTTGCGCGCTGATTCGCGTGCAAGCACGCTCCTACGACGGACATCGGAGATCGCGTGCAAGCAGGCTCCTACGGCGGACAGCAGAGTTGGTGTGCAAGCACGCTCCCGGCTTTGGCTAGCGGTGCAGCGCCGTGGGCGGGGCGGGGGCGATGTAGTTGTACTGGCGCAGCGCGTGGCGCCACCAGTTGCCCAATTGCCAGCCGGGCCGTGACCATAGGTCGCGGTGCAGCAGGATCATCGAGTGGGCGTCGCTGAGCAGCGCGAGCTTGTCGCGTTTGCTCAACGCGGCCGGCCCCTCGACGACGAGCCGCTCCCGCAGTGCGGTGAAGCGGTCGCGGTCTTCGTCGGAGGGCAGGGCCTTCTCGCGCAGGAGCGAGACGTGTACGGCGTTCACATACGGGTCGAGCACCGCCTGCAGCAGGCCGTAGTCGGCGGCGAACTCCCGGGGCGGCTCGCCCGCCTCCAGCGTGGCGACTAGCTCCGCCAGGCGCTCGGCGACCGGCAGCGGGTGCAGCTCCTCCGGCGTCGCGAGCAGCGGCGACAGCGGGCCGTCGGGAGGGGGTTGGGCCGAGAGGATGGAGAGCGGGATGCTGAGTACCGGCCCGGCCAGTACTGGGAGCAGCCAGAGAAAGAATACCGGGTCGAGCGCCAGCGCCAAGGCGCCCCAGACCAGCCCGGTGGCGGTGTGGCCGGCGTGGGTGAGGATGGCCTCGCGCCAGTCGGGGGCGCCGTCGCCGCCGCGATTTTGGGTCACCCAGGCCACTCCGCGGCCGAGCAGTGTCCAAAGGATGAATTTGCTGTGGAACAGCATCAGCACCGGGGCGAGCAGGGCCGAGCCCACGGTCTCCAGCGCCGCGCCCGGGAGCAGGCGGTGCCAGCCCCCGAAGGCCGCCGCGCCGCGGCGCAGAGCGAGGTCGAGCAGGGCGAGCACCTTGGGCAGGAAGAGCAGGGTGAAGGTGCTGGCCAGGAGCGCGGCCGCCTGGGCGCGGTAGTCCAGGTTGAGCCCGCCGAAGAGGCTGTCGCGGGCGATCAACGTGAGGCCGGTGGCGTGTTGGCGGTAGATCAGCAGGGTGGAAAGCAGCAGGAACAACAGCCACAGCGGCGAGGCGGCGTAGGCGAGGATGCCCATGAGCAGGTGCAGCCGGCTGGTGGGATGCAGTCCCTCGGCCGCCAGCAGCCAACTGTGCTGGAGGTTGCCCTGCAGCCAGCGCCGGTCGCGTTTGGCGAAGTCGATCAGGGTGGCCGGGCATTCCTCGAAGCTGCCGTCGAGTTCGGAGGCCAGCCATACCCCCCAGCCCGCCCGCACCAGCAGTGCGGCCTCCACATAGTCGTGACTGAGGATGCGGCCGCCGAAGGGCTCTCGGCCGGGCAGCTCGGGCAGCGCGCAGTGTTCGATGAACGGGGCGAGGCGGAGGATGGCGTTGTGCCCCCAGTAGTTGGACTCGTCGAGTTGCCAGTAGTGCAGCCCCGCCTGGAAGACCGGGCCGTAGAGGCGGCTGGCGAACTGCTGCCAGCGGGCGAAGGGAGTGCGGCCGCGCACCAGCCGCGGAGCGGTCTGGATGATGCCGGCGTGGGGATGGCGCTCCATCAGGCGCACGAGCTGGGCGATGGTGGCGCCGGACATCAGGCTGTCGGCGTCGAGCACAACCATGTAGCGGTAGGCTTCGCCCCAGCGGCGGCAGAAGTCGGCGAGGTTGCCTGCCTTCTTGTTGGTGTTCAGGCGGCGGCGACGGTAGAAGAGCCGGCCGGCCGCTCCGAGTTCGCGCACCAGCGCGGCCCAGGCTGCCTCCTCGTCGACCCAGCGGTTGGGTTCGGTGGAGTCGCTGAGCACGTAGAAATGGAAGGCGTCGAGCTGGCCGGTGGCCTGTACCGACTCGTAGATGGCGCGCAGCCCGGCGAATACTCGCCCGGCCTCCTCGTTGTAGATCGGCATCACCACGGCGGTGGCGCCGGCAGGCAGAGGCTCGTGGGTATCGGCCGGGTCGATGCGGTGGCGGTCGCCGCGGCCCCGGCGCACGAGGAAACCGACGAGCGCCTGGGTGCAGCCGAAGGCCACCAGCGCCGAGAGCACCGAGAAGACGGCGAGATGGCCCAGCTTCCAGGCGTCGGGGCCGGTGCGCCAGAGGAGGTCGGCCATGAGGGCCACCGCTGGCACGGTGAGCGTGGCGGTGATCGTGCCCACCAGCAGGCGGCGGCGCAGTTTGCAACCGGGGGAAGGTCTGTCGGTCACGGTATTCACCGGAATATGGCGGCGTAGAGCAAAGCGGCCAGTGCGCCGCAGAGCAGGAGGCGCAGCAGCAGCGCCACGGTTTTCCAACGCAGGAGCAGTTCCCAGCCCCAGTCCAGGCCGGCGGCCAGGCGGCCCAGAGAGATCGGGCGAGGCATCATCTTGATGGGGGTGGGCCGCGGGCCGGCGTGGAGATAGGCGGCGCGCATGGCGGCGGCCAGTTCCCGAGGTGGAGGGGCGGCGGCCAGGAAGGCGGTGGGCCAGCGGCCGGGGGCATCGGCGAGGGCCAGGGCGAGGCGGCCGCGCACGCCCAGCCGGCGCGAGGGGGCGCGGCTTCCGGCAAGCACCCGGGCGAACCACTCGGTGATTACGGCGTCGGCCTCGCGCAGCGCGAGGGTGACGGGTTCGTCGTGCGTATCCGCTCGGGCCCCGGCCCAGGCGCGGGCCACGATGGCGTTGGTGAGGTTGCTCAGCACGATGGGGTGGGCGATGCGGTGGGCGCGCAAATAGCTTTCCACCCGTTCGTGGGCCTCGTTCCAGTCGGGGTCGGTGGGCGGGGGTGAGGGCGAGCGTTCCGCGCCGGCGGTGGGCGGGGTCATGGCAGCCATGAATAGACCCAGGTTTCGCTTACGGGGGTGTATCCGGCCCGCAGGCGGCAACGCAGCTCTACGGCGCGGTCGGGCTCTTCGGCCACCACTTCGATGGCCACACGCCAGGAGGCGTTGGCCGGGTTTTTGCGCACTGACTTGCGGAGCAGGCGAGCGCCGGGGCCCACCTGGATGTCGGCATCCAGCGCGCCGTTGTCGCGGCGGGCGATCTCGTCGCCGGCGAAGTCGATCCAGAACAGGCGGCCGAGGGGCTCGGGCAGCGTGCCCACGTGGGTGGCGATCACCGGAGCCACAGTGGGGGCCGCCGGCTCCTCCTGCGTCCAGTGCAGCCGGTAGTGCAGCTCGAAGGGCACGCCGGGGGCGGGGAGGCGATCGGGTACCCAGAACGCGGAGATATTGCCGTCGAAACCGCCCCGGGCGGGGCGCTCGACCAGTTGCACGCGGCCCGCGCCCCAGTCGCCCAGCGGCTCCACCCATACGGAAGGCCGGTGGTGGTAGTCGGCGTCGAGATCGCCGTAGTGCTCGAAAATGCGGTCGCGCTGGAGCAGGCCGAAGCCGCGCAGTTTCTCCACCGCCAGCCCGGAGGCGAAGGGGGTGGAGGGGTTCTGCAGCGGTCGCCAAAAGGTGGTGCCGTCGGCGGTTTGCACGCTGAGCCCGTCGGCCTCGTGCACCTCGGGGCGCGGCTCGCCGGCGGGGCGGTCGGTGTTCTCGCCGTACCAGAACATGCCCGACAGCGGGGCGAACCCGGGCTGGGCGGCGCCGGAGCGGAAGGTGACTACGGCGCGCACCTCCACCAGGGTGGTGGGGCCGGGGGTGAGGACAAATTCGTAGGCGCCGGCGGCCCGCGGGCTGTCGAGCAGTGCGTAGATCGTGAGGGTGGTGGCGTCGGGCAGCGGCCGGCCTATCCAGTAATCGGTGAAGCGGGGGAGCCCCTCGTTGGGGGCCAGCGGGCCGGTGTCGAGGGCGCGGGCGAAGAGGCCGAAGTTTTGGCCGGCGCCCAGGGCGCGGAAAGTGTCGCCGCCGGGGAAGACGAGCACCTCGTCGAAGTGCTCCGGGCGGTTGAGCGGGCTGTGCACGCGGAAGCCTGCGTAGCCAAGTTCGGGGAACAGGCGTGGCGGGTTGCGGAGCATCCCGTAGGTGAAATAGCTGCCCACAAACGGCAGCGCCTGTACATGCGTGGCGCTGAACTCGCGCAGGACAACGGGCGGTGCGCCCGGCACGGGGTGGAAGAGCTGCAACTGGAAGGCCAGGCGGTCGGAGCGCCAAAGTGCGTATTCCGGTACGAAACGGATGGCGCCGATCTCGGCCGGGGTGAACTCGGCGAGGCGGCGGGGCATCGGCTCGCCGCGTTCGGCGAAGGGTTCTGCGGCGCGTTCGGCGGCGAGTTGCCGCACGAAAGAGAAGTCGACCTGTGCGCGCTCGACTTGAGCCAGGGCGAGCGGCGCGAGCAGTAGAGGGAGGATACGGACCAGCTTCATGCGATAGGCCGCCAGTGGGCGGCGGATTCCTGATTCAGGGCCGGGGAGCGAAGTACGCAAGCTTGGGCGGGGGTGGCGGGCCGGCTCTAGGAGCGAGCTCGCGGTGGATTGGGAAGCGGCTACGCGATGATTGGGAGGTGGCTACGCGGCGAGGAGCGCGTGCAATCACGCTCCTGCTACGGGCCCGGGAATACCCTCGCCCGTTTGGAGGGTGATCCCCATCGACAACGAAACCGCTCAACCGCGCAGATCGGGGATGTTCGACGTACGGCTGGCGGGGGTGGACTGCGCCTCTTCGGCAAAGGCCGTCTCGTAGGCCGCCGCGTAGCTGGAGTAAAGCAGTGTGCTCACCACGAAAATACCAACGATGAAGCACAGCAGCCCGGCAATCATCAGCGGGATGAAGGCCAGGTACAGGAAGAAGAGCTTGAACCAGCGCTGGCCGGCCACCTTGCGGCTGAGCTCCATGGCCTCCCAGAAACCCAGCCCGCGGTCGATGACCAGCATCGGGGCGAAGATCCAAGAAACGGAAAAGTAGAGCAGCGGGACCATCATCACCGGCAGCACTAGGAGCGGAGTGACCATTTGCGCAAAGTCGGGGTGGATACCTGAGAACATACCTCCCTGGTGGACACCTGAGAACACCCCTCCCCGGTAGAGGGCCCAGAGCAGCGGGCCTACCGCCAGCAGCGCCAACGCAGCGAGCAGCAGGAACATCACCACGGAGAGCCGCACCAGTTGCCCGAACGAGCGGCTGAAGCCGGCGAATACGTCCGCGAACTCGGCCGGTTCGCCTCGGCCCACGCGCAGCAGCAGCCAGTAGATCCCGGCATAGAACACCTGCGACATACAGACCGACACAACCACCCCGATGAAGGGCAGCGAGGAGGCCGCGCCGCTAGCGAGCATGGCCACGAAAGAGCCACCTACGGTCAGCCAGAAATTGGAGGTGATTACCTCCCAGCCGCGGGTGAGGGTATCCATCACGCTCAGTTGGTAGGGGCGCCCGGCGCAGGCGCGGGCCTGGGCGGCGCGGTCGGATGGCGCCTGGGGTTCGGGTGCTGATGCGGCAGCGGTGTAGCTCGGGCTCGTGCCGGAGTACTCGGGCAGGCCTGGTTCGGCTCCGCCGGGGATCGGCGGGGGGGCGCTGCGGGATGCGAAGGCGGAGGCGAACTCGGGTTGCTGGGCCAGCGGTAGCCAGTCGGTCGCGCCCTCCGGCTTGACCATGGTCTGGCCGTTGGCGCGATTTTGCGCGATCCACTGGGAAATCTGGGCCGAGGACACCGGACCGTATTCGCGGCCGTCGCCACCGATGATCTTGTACATGCCGGGCAGCATGGAGGCGGCGTGGCGGTGGGCAAGGCGCGGCGCAGCCGTTTTGGGGAAAAGCTATGGGACTGGAAGCGACACGAGCGCCGCAGCGCGCGTGTGGCCCGCCGCTCCGCGATGTCGCACTTGGGCCGGCCGGACCGACCCTCGCGCCGGTTTTTGCCGCGCCGGCGATCCGAACTATGTGGCTACGCTCGCCGTGAACACCGGCCCCCGCCTCAGCGCGCCGTAGCCAGCCCCACCGCACAGGCCACGGCCACCGCGCCGCCCAGCAGCGAACGCGGCTTCGGGCGGTCGCCCTCCATCCACCAACTCAATGGGATGATCGCGATCGGGCACAGCGCCACGATGGGCAGCACCAGGCCGCTGGGCGCCGTGGCCAGGGCCCCCTGATAGCAGCCCACACCCAGCACCGGGCCGCACAGCGAGGCGGCCAGCAGGGTGGCGTGGAAGCGCCGGGTGCGCAGCGCCTCGCGCAGCACCGGCAGGCGGTGTTCGCCGCTTCGGTGCTGGAGGATCAACCACGCCGCGGCTCCGCATACCAGCCCGCCCAGGATGCGCTGGAAGGCTGCCGTGCCGCCGTCGACCATCACGCCCGAGGTTTCCGACAGGTCGTGGGCGTGGCGGCTGATCACCGCACCCAGGCCCTGGCCAAGCGCTGCGATGGTGCCAAACCCGATACCACTCCAGAGCGCGGTGCCGGGCAGGTGGGCGTTGTCCTTGGGCAGCAGCGCCAGCGACACTCCTGCCAGCACGCCGCCTCCGAGGAGCAGTTGCGTTGGCGTGAGCGAGGTGCCCAGCCAAGCCCATTCGATGAGCGCGGCCAGCGGCGCGGCCAGGCATTGGGTGAGCAGCAAAGTTAGCCGCGAGCCTATGCGAGCCAGGGCGAAGTACAGTGAGATGTCGCCAAGCCCGAAGCCCACGACACCGCTCAGCAGATACCAGCGAAACCCGTCGCCCTGAAGCCCGCGGCCTCCGGAGAAGGCCCATGCGCCCAGCAGCGCGGTGGCGAGAAGGAGCCGGGTGAGATTTGCCAGCGTGCTACCCAGCGTGTCGACCAGCCGCCGGGCGAAGATGGCGCTGAAGGACCAGAGGACGGTGGTGAGGAAGGCGAAGAGCACGGAGGAATAGCAGAATTCGGAATGTGGATTGCGGAATGGCAGCTCCGGTGGCCGCCACGGCGTGGGCGGTCGGCTGTGGCGCAGGATCTGGCGGACGGGTCCGCTGACACAAACGGGAAAGCGGAGGCGCATTTCAAGGGCGCGACCGACGCCTTGTATGGTCAATGTGGGGCGGCGGGCTCGCGGGTGCAGCTCAGCCGTGGCCATGCAGCCCGATGGCATTAACACTCCGATCTGTACTCCAGCAGTGGTGTAGGGGCGTCGCGGCGCTTCGCTCACGCAGAGCGATGATGAACGCGGAACTCGAAAAGAAGTAGTGCGTAGCGAGCAGTGAGTATCCCACCGATCTCCGACTTCCGGTCGCCGCCTTCTGCCGTCTGCACTCTTCATTTCTCGTTAGGCCCGCCGCACCGTCTGAGCTCGAACCGGTACGCACACAAGGACCGTCCCCTACAAGCGGACTGCCTGGCCACGGCTTAGGCTTCACTGGGCTCGATTCACCGGGGCGCCTGGCATGCACCCACAGTTACAGCACGCCCCTGGTGCGAGGAATTGTTGTGCACTGCGCTAACGGCTCTCGGGTATTTGGGGCGACGGCAGGGGCTGGGCGGCGGAGGCGCGCAGGCGTTTGCCACAGAAGCAGATCGGCTGGACAAAGCGGGCCGGCACGGGTTGGCCGTATTCGCGCGCTGGTGCATAGCGCCAGTTGCGCACAGCCTCGGCGCAGATCTCGCCCAAGGCCGAATCGGTCGTGGAGAGAACCTCGGAGCGGGTGACAAAGCCGTAGGCGTTGGTCTCCACGTAGAGGTTCACCTCCTGGGGACCGGTGAATTGGCCGGCGCTCAGGGCGGGCAATTTTGCCCGATAGCGCACCGGTGGCTCGGTGGCGGCGAGGGCGGGCGCTGCCGCAAGCAGAAGGATACAGGCGCCAAGGAGAACTGCGGGGGCCTTGTAGACGGCGGCCATCCTGGGCCCAACGGTCGATTGCCGGATTTCTTTAGGGTTTCCGGCTGGCCGCTGGTGCTGCGGGATCCGCGGAGATCGTGCGCCGCACTCAGGGCGAAGGCTGGCGGAGGAGGAGGGATTCGAACCCCCGGTGAGGTTGCCCCCACGTCTGATTTCAAGTCAGGTGCCTTAAACCACTCGGCCACTCCTCCGGATCAGCGCTGCGGGCAGCATCGCGGTCCGAGCGAAGTTGTCCAGAGCGTTGTAGGAGGATGCTTGGGGAGGGCGCGTAGCAGGAAATCGGGGCGCTCATGTGCACCCCGCGAAACTGTAGCAGCGCAAGCGCTTCGCTGGAGTGTAGGGGCGGTACTGGAGCCGTGGAGCGGCGCCGCCCCGTCGGGCTCGCGCCTCAGCGCTTCTTCGCGCCAAGGGCGAGCAGTGTCCAGATCGCCAGTGCAACCAGCACGAGTAGCCACCAGTGGATGCGAATCTCGCGCAGCAGTCGTTCCAGGCCGCCGAGTACTACGGGCAGCATCACCACCGCCCCGGCGATGATCACGCCGGTGGCCAGCAGGCGGAGCGCCAGGCTCGTGTTGCGGTTCATCGCCGGCGAGCGAATGCGGGCGCCGGCGGCTGTGCGAGTGAAATCGCCGGTGTGGGCGGAGGCGTGGGCCTGGTGCCGGCGCGCCTAGCAGCCTGTCGGACTTCGGATTTTGTTCAAAATAGTTGCATATTTTGTTGACAGGCAACGTGATGCTGTATTTTCATAGGCCATGGCCGCCCGCTTCTTCAATCTCGACCGACAGACCCCGATGCTCCTGCCCTGCG
>CAJCBL010000339.1 GCA_903960515.1 uncultured Verrucomicrobiota bacterium | reverse complement strand
CCAGAGCACAGATCGCGTGCAAGCACGCTCCGACGACGGATGAGAGGCATTTGCCCACGGGAAAGTGGACAGCCGCCCCAAGGCAATGGTTACGGCTGAACCAGCCTCCTACCGCAGCTCCTGCGCTGGGAACTCCGCAACAGCAGCGACAAAGAGCGAAGCCCGGGGCCGGCACAATCCCCACGGGCGCTGCGGCGATGCCTCCCTTCTCGCGTGCATCGCCCACCGGTCGTTGCGCCTTGCCGCAGCCCGCTTCCACCTCCACGAAGTTATCCCCGCCCTCTTGATGACGACCGCCCACCGCCCACCGCCCACCACCGACAGCCCACCGTCCACGGGTCACCGCCCACCGGCCACGATCCGCCGCCGCCTGCGCTCGGCCTGGCGCCTGGCAGCACTTGTAGCCGTCCTCGTATGGTCAGCGGCACTTTTCTTTGTCACCGCCGGCCCGTGGTCCGGTTTCCGGCGCCGCTCGCTCTGGCTGCACCGCACCAGCCGCCTGGTTTTGAGGGCCTTGGCCGTGCGTATTGTAGTCGTGGGTGAGCCGCGCCCACGCACCGGCGTGGTGGCCAGCAACCACGTGAGCTACCTCGACATCCCCGTGCTCGCGGCCACAACCCCCCAAGTCTTCCTCGCCAAATCCGAGGTGCGCGACTGGCCAGTGATCGGCTGGTTCGCCCGCGTGGCCGGCACCCAGTTCATCGACCGCAAGCGCCGCGGCGATGTAGCCCGCCAAAACGCCGACTTCGTGCACATCGTCGAACACGACGCAGTGCTCACCCTCTTCCTCGAAGGCACCAGCACCGACGGCTCCACCGTGCGCCCCTTCCGCTCCTCCTTGCTTGAGCCCGCAGTTGAGCACGGCTGGCCGGTCACCACTGCTGCGATGCACTATACCTGCAGCGGCGGCGATGTAGCTCAGGACGTGTGCTGGTGGGGCGAGATGGGGTTCTTCGAACACCTCTTTCGTCTCGTGCAAGTGGACACCATTACCGCGCATCTGCGTTTCGGGCACGCCGTGGCCTCGGCCGAGGAACGCAAGGCGCTGGCCGAGCACCTCCACGGCGAAGTCTCCGCACTGAAAGCCCGTTCCGCGGAAGCCACGGCCCTGGCTTCTCCGCTGGCCTGATTCCCGCGCGTCCCCATGGCTGCCCCGATCCCCACCAGGCCGCTGCGCATCCTGCTCCCGCCCAACCTCGCCGCCGCCGCCCCGCGAAACGCCATCCCGCTCAAGATCGAGGGCTCGCCGTCGAATCTGCCTGCCGTGCTCCAGGCCGCCTGCACAGGGGGAGGCCCGTGGCTGCTGCCGATGAAGCGCGCCGAGCTGCGCGCCCTCCTGTTTCTGCTCCAGGGCCAGCCCGTGTTCCGTTGGGTCAACTACCCCTTCGAGCCCCTGCCCTGGCGGGGCGAGGCGCTCGCGGGCGTGAGCGAGCACTTGGCTGAAACCGAGCAGGTATCCATCAGTCCGGGTCCCCCACCCCAATCGGTCCGAACGGAAACTGAGACCGCCGGACCCGGAGTATCCACCGCAGTTCCCGCCAAGGAGGAAACTCGCCCCCTGCGGCTCGACTCTTTTGCCAAGGCTGCTGCGAGGGAGGCTGCCACCCGCAACTCCAAACCCGAAGCGCAGGTCCCGAAACCCGGGCCCACCAACCCGCCCCCCGCCGGCGCGGACCGCAGCACCCTCATCGCTCATATCGCGGCGCGCCGCCCCAACCTCGGCGCCCCCCGCCCCTCGATCCCGCCCAGCCCCGGCAAACAACGCAGCTTCCGGATACCACCGATGGCGCCCGGCACCAGCGCGAGCCCCACCGTGCCCGTGCCGAGCAACCTCCAAGTCGACGGCTCAGAGCACTTCCTCGCGATCATCCTCCCCTCGCGAGAGAGCCACTCCTACTCCGCCATCCTCGAAGCCGTGAAAAACGCCGGCTTCACCCTCGAACCCTCCACCCGCAAGTGGTGGCTGCGCGACCGCCACCGCACCCTCACCTTTCTGGCCACCCATTGGGAACGCCTTGAGAAGGGCTGGGGTGCCCAGTTCACCGACAACTTCCGCGCCAACACCGCCAAGCTGCGCGTCGCCACAATTTCCACCTCCATCACCGAGGCTGGCGGCGGCTTCGATGTGTCCCTCTCGCTGGATGCCGGCGGCGCGCCCGCCGACCTGCTCAAGACCCAACTCGCCCAAGGCCGCGGATACATCGAGCACTCGGGGGCCGTCTACCTCGTGCCCGCCGCCACCCTGGACCAACTCCACCGCGCCCAGCAGGCACTGTCCGGTTCGCCCGGCACCCCGCTGCTGCCCGGAGCCCGCCAACGCGTCCCCCGCCATCGCGCCGCCGAACTGCAGGAGGAGTTGGAGCAACTCTCCCCGAATTTCCAGCCGCCGGAGGCCTGGCGCCAGCACAGCGACGCGCTGCGCCACCTCACCAGCCTGCCGCCCGCCCCGCTCGATCCCTCCCTCGCGGCCACCCTCCGGTCGTACCAGAATCTCGGTGTCGCCTGGCTCCACCACCTCTGGCTCCACAGCCTGGGCGGGGTGCTTGCCGACGAGATGGGCCTGGGCAAGACCGCCCAGGCGGTGGCCCTGCTGAGCGTGCTGCATGCGAGGGCCGGCGGGCCGTTGCCGGAATCCTCCGACAGCTCGGTCGCTCCGCCCGGAGCGGCTGGCTCGGCCCGAGCCAAACCCGGCAACGCCGCGGCGCAACCCGGCACCTCGCTCGTGGTCTGCCCCGCCTCACTCACGGAAAACTGGCGACGCGAGCTCGCGCGCTTCGCCCCGCTGTTGCGGGTGTTTGTCCACCACGGGGCCACCCGGCTCGCCACCGCGCCCGACGGCCGCTCCCTCGACGTCGTAATCACCTCCTACGGCACTCTCGTGCGCGACCTGGAAATGTTCGCCGGAGCCGAGTTGCGCTGCCTCATCGCCGACGAGGCCCAGCACGCCAAGAACCGCCGCAGCCAGGCCGCCGCTGCGCTGCGCTCCCTCCGCGCCAAGGCCCGTTTCTGCCTCACCGGCACCCCCGTGGAGAACAGCCTCGACGACCTGCGTTCGCTCTTCGACATCGTCCTGCCCGGTGCAGTGTCGCCAATCCCCACCGACGCCCGCGGAGACGAACGCCTCTGGCACGAGAAGCGCCTCCACCGCCAGACCGCCCCCTACATCCTGCGGCGCACCAAGATCCAGGTCGCCCCCGAGCTCCCGGCCAAGATCGAGCAGGTGCTGTGGTGCGAACTCACCGACAAGCAGCGCGCCTGCTACGACGAGGTCCGCGTGTCCACCGACCGCGAGATCGACGCCCTCGCCTACGAGCGCCAGCCCGAGGCTCAAGTGCGCCTGGCCGTGCTCACCCAGTTGCTGCGCCTGCGCCAGGTCTGCTGCGACCCGCGCCTCATCGAAAAGCCCGAGCAGCCCTCCCGCTACACCGCGGCCGACTCCGCCAAGCTCGCAGTCTTCCGCGAGCTCCTGGCCGAGGCCCTCGACGACGGCCACCGCCTGCTCGTATTCTCCCAGTTCACCCGCCTGCTGGGCATGGTGCGCGAGGAGCTCGCCGCCCAGGAGATCGCGCACTGCTACCTCGACGGCTCACTCACGCCCAAGGCCCGCCAGGCCCAGGTCGACCGATTCCAAGGCGATGCCGCCATACCCGTTTTCCTCATCTCGCTGAAAGCCGGCGGCACCGGCCTCAACCTCACCGGGGCCGACGTGGTGATCCACCTCGACCCGTGGTGGAACCCCGCCGCCGAGGCGCAGGCCACGGACCGCGCGCACCGCATCGGCCAGACTCGGGTGGTCACCAGCTACAAGCTCGTGGTCACCGGCACGGTGGAGGAGAAGGTGCTCCAGTTGCAGGATACCAAGCGCCAGCTCCTCGCCGAGGTCTTCGACGCCAGCGACGCGCTCAACTCCCGTCTGGAGCTCTCCGACCTGCGCGCACTGGTCGGCTGACCGATACCCCGGTATTGCGCCCTCCCCCTTCCGCTGACGGCAAATCCTCGCTTCGCCCCGGCCCGAGCCTCCGCTAAACAGGGATTTCGGTACTGTGGCCCGAGAGGCGGCCCCGCGAGCGGCACCAGCGACCGCCCCGTCGCCATTTCGCCGGCTCGACATGTCTTCGCCATCGCGTATGCAGAAACTGCGGCGGAGCGATCTGGGATCGCCCGAGAGCATGGGGCTCCCGCCGCGTGCCACGCGGATCCGCATACCAAACCACATCCCTTCGATCATGCTCCGGCTGTTTCTACTCCTCGCACTCCTCGCCTCCCTAAACACCAGCACCGGCCTCGCCCAGACCGAGGGCGACTCGGAAGAGACGATTCTACGCGTCTTGGGCGAACCGAACATGAAACGGGAGGTGGGCGAGCGGAAGATTTGGATGTATCCGGACGGCACCAAGGTGGTTCTTGAGGCGGGAGTGGTCGTAGAGTCGACAGCGCCGTCAACAGGCGCAAGGAACACCCCCTCGCGCCGGGCGCTTGAAAGCGAACGACCGAGCCGGGAACGCCAGGATAGCACCGCGCGCTCGAGCCAGAGCCAGGGAACGAGGACACGGCAACACCTCACCGCTGACACAAATTCGCATTCCGGGGCGGGGCTGTTCTTCCTCGTAGTCGGAATCTTGGTGATCGTGGTCTGCCACGTGATCTTCATCATCGCAGCCTTCACCGAGTCCATTCTCTGGGGATTAGGAGTGCTCTTCGTCCCCCTTGTGTCGCTCGTCTTCCTGTTTCTTCACTGGGACCAGGTGAAGAAGCCGTTCCTCGTTTCGATTCTGGTGGGGGCGCCGATGGTCGTCCTTTCGGCAATCCTCAGTGCGATGGCCTCCGGAGCATGAACGCTGGGCGAATGTGATGCTATCCCCGGGCGGCGAGTCTCCGCCCCGAACCGCGCCCCCGCCAATGGCCACGCTTGGATTGCCGATCGCCTCCAGGCTTCGCTCTGTGGAACCCGCTCCGGCAGATAACTAGGTTCAGCATCAGTTGGTTTCGGAAAATTCCCATTGACCAGCGGGAAAGTGCCCCATTCATTTGCCCCCTCGCAGCTACGGCCCGGTAGCTCAGTTGGTAGAGCAGAGGACTGAAAATCCTCGTGTCCTCGGTTCGATTCCGAGCTGGGCCACCACTTTGAACCCGCTACCCGTAAAACGGTAGCGGGTTTTCTGTTTTCAAGGGCAGCCGGCGCGGCGAACGGTGTCGGGGCTGCAACCATCCCGGCGCGACAACACCCGCCTGCGCAGTACAAGCTCCGGCGGTGCCGGGGCTAGAGGAGAAACACCATCGCCTGCGGGGCTCACGGCCCCAACCGCTGCAAGCGTCCGAGCCCTGCCGCCCTCTTAAAAAGAGAACCCCCGCCAGTCCTTTGTGGGGGGCAAAGCGGGGGAAGGCCGAGGCGCAACTGCGAGGATGGTCTCGGCCGTTGAAAACAGTCACTACGAATCGGAGACAGTAGGCGAGCCGATTCTTTGCGGACATTCCCGCTGGCGTCGGCGTGCGCCGCCCTGCTATGAAAACGAGTCGATGCGCCCGGGTGGCGAAATGGCAGACGCTTCTGACTTAAAATCAGCTTTCCGAAAGGAAGTACCGGTTCGAGTCCGGTCCCGGGCACCATCTCGCCCCGCACAGCCCCTAGACAAGGGGGCCTCCCCAGCGGCTGTCCTCAAGTAGTAGCGACGCCGTCGCCGGTGGGAGGGGGAATCTCCCGGCATAGGCCGTGCCGCAACCATGGGGACATCCGGGGCCGAACCGCCGGACGCGCCGCCCGCCATCACCGCCGGCGCGGAAACATCTCGGAGTCGTGGGAGTTCGTAAAATCGGAGGAAGGAGCCGGAGCGGGAGCGGACTCCTCGCTCTCCTCGACGGCCACATCCTGGACGGGCACTTCGTCTTCCATCGCCTGCCGGCCGCAAACCGCGCGCCGCAGTTCGTAGACGTCGTCGCGCATGATGGCCGCATCCACCTCCAAGTCCCGAGCGACATCGGCGGCATCCTGGGCCGACGAGGCGTTGCTCTGGGTCACCTGGTCGACCTGATGCACCGACGTAGAAATCTGGCCGATACCCAGGTTCTGCTCCTTGGTCGCATCGGCGATCTGGCGCACGAAGCCTTCGGCGTTGCGCGCCTTGGCCAGGATGCTTTCGAGGGTTGCGGCCACATCCACCGCGATCTTGGCGCCGGATTTGGTGCACTCCTGGCTGGCGGAAATCTTGCTCGCAGTTTCCTGGGCCGCCTGGGCGCTGCGATGGGCCAAGGCCCGGACCTCCTCGGCGACCACCGAGAACCCCGCACCGGCCTCACCGGCGCGGGCCGCCTCGATGGCGGCATTGAGGGCCAGGATGTTGGTCTGGAAAGCGATCTCGTCGATGGTGCGGATGATGCGCGACACATCCGTACTAGACTGTTGGAGCGCATCCATGGCCGCCTTGAGGCGGGCCATCTGCTGGTGCCCGGTATCCGCTGCGGCACGAACCCCATCGGCGGATTCGCTGGCCTGTTGGGCGTTCTCGGAATTGCTGCGGGCCATGCCGGCGATCTCCTCCAGCGTGGCGCTGGTCTCTTCGAGCGCGGCGGCTTGCTGGGAAGCGCCGTCGGCGACTGCAGTAGCGGAACCGCTCAGGGAAGTGGATTTGGCGGCGGTGTGCTCCACATGCTGGAGCAAACGATCGCACAGGGCCGCCACCGGGCCGGTGATACCCTTCCCAAGCCGAATAGCCGCCGCCAAGATCAAGATAGTGGACAGGCACAGGCCCACCGCCGTCCACAGCCGAAGCTGTCTGAGCTGGCGCTCGATGCCGCTGCAGGTCTGCGCGAAATCCTCACGCAGAAAGGCGTTTTCCTTGGACAGGGCTTCGGTAATGAAACTCCACGAAGGCGCCCAGCCTTCCTGATTCTGAATGGGAGGCTCGGTATTCTCGAAGATCGCCTTGGCATGGCCCAACATCAGCGCATACGCGGTCTGGCAGGGCTCCGATTGATACAGAGCCTCCATGTGCACGCGCATTGTACCCTGGCTGAGGCCGATGACCTCGGCCCACATGGCCTTGGCCGCCTCGGAATTGAGCCGCATGCGCTCCGCTGAGCGTTCAGGAACGACCTTCCCGCTCTGGCGCATTTGGTGATAGTCAAATATCGGTCCGCCGCCCGACATGGATACGCCCCTCAACTGGATCATCTTGTTCATGACAATCAGCTTGCGGGCAATCACATCGGAGGTCGTGGCGTCGACAAGCTGCGGGAGGAGTTGGCCGAGGTTGCGGCGGAAATCGTCGTAGAAACCGGTGAGGTCGCTGCATCTGCTGCCCTGGAGATTGTCCATCAACTCCCGAAATTTTGGCAGGTTGGACAGGTCCTGATCGATAACGTCCAGTGCACGCCGGATTGGCGGGGTGAGCCCATCCTGGGGAATCTGTGACAACGCCTCCTTGTAGATGGCGGTGGCCTTGTCGGTCTCCTTGCGGCGCTCGTCCTGCCTGCCCCGCTCAACCGCGAACTCATCCGGAGGACAAGGGCGCCCGATGATGAAGATGTACCAGTTGCTTTCCTCGCTATCGACCCGGCTTTCCAACTCACCCAACCGCCCTGCCAACTGGGACAACTGGCCGAGTTGGCGGATCTCGGTGACGCGCCGGTGGACCCGGAAGAGCTCCAATCCGCCCAGAGCAACACAACCCGAAAGCGGCACCAAGATCACAAGGACGAGCTTACTTTGTAGGTTGAGATCGCGCCAGCGCATGAGCCCTAGCATCGGCTCCAGCGGCTTCCGGTTGAGAAAAAAAGGTTTCTGCGGCGCCCCGACCGCTCCGGCCCCGCTCCGGCTCGCTGAGTCCCAGAGGGCGGCGAGCCGGGGCAATCCGTCCTCAGCCCACCGTCACTTGGGCCCGGCGGCCGGAGGCTTCGGCTCCTCCGCCCCCAGCCGCACCAGCACCGGCCGGTGATCGCTGGCGGCCCTCACGGCCGGCGAGTCGTGAATCCAGGCTTTCTCGACCACTAGCCGCAGCCCGGGCGAGACCATCAGGTAGTCCACCCGGCTGAAAACCTCTTCCTTGCGGTAATAATGCGTCCAGCCGTCGCCCCTCTCATCGGTGACGGGCAAAACGGTGGCGATCTGGGTGTCGCCCCGGCGCGCCAGCGCCCGCAGCGGCCGGCTCTGGGGGGTGTCGTTGCAGTCGCCCAGGATGACAAACCTCGACGTGTTCGGATCTGGGAGACGCCTCAACACCAGGTCGCGCACCGCCTCAGCCTCCCCTTCTCGCTGCGCCGCCGAGAACGGGTCCGCCGGGTCCCCGGTGTACCTGCTTTTCAGGTGCACCAGAAAGAGGGTCACCTCCCGTGCGCCCAGCGCCACCACCACCTCCAGCACCCCGCGGCGCACCAACTCCCGGCCCCGGGTGGGCAGCTCCGCATGCGGCACCACCCGCAACAGCGGCACACGCGCCAGCACGGCGAGGTGGCGCGCCGGGTCGGGCCCGTCGAGCAACGCCCGCCATTCGTACGCCAGGCCCTCGGCGGCGAGATCGCGCTGCAACTCCTCCAGGTACGGAGCCGGCCCCATTTCCTGGAGCGCGAGCACCTCGGGGCGCACCTCGCGGATCGCCGCCCGCAGCGCCGCCTTGGCCTTCTCGGGCTTGGGATAGGCGGTGCGGTATTCACCCTCTACCATCCGGTCCTCGGCCAGATAGTTCTCCACATTCCAACTCATCAGCGTGAGCATATCGACGCCCACACCGCCGGCGGTTGCCCCGGCCAGGGCGGGCGCAGCGGTGAGCACCGCCAGCAACACAAGAGCGAAGACCCGCGCGGCAACCATCGGTCCTCCGGCGCAGGAGCGTACCGGCACGGGACTCCGAGCGGAGATCGCGTGCAAGCAAGTTCCCGTTACGCGACCGAGCGAGCCCGCCGGCCAGCAATCCATCGCGTGCAAGCACGCTCCTGCTGCAACGGAAGGGCTGCGGCCCCGCCGCCCCGCTGCGCCGCCGCTCAGCCCTGCGGCGCCGTCAGCGCCCGCTCTCGCTCGAGCAGAGTGGGGTGCGAATAGTGGAAGGTGCTGTACCACGGGTGTGGTGTCAGGTTAGTGAGGTTCTTCTCGGAGAGTTTGCGCAGCGCCCCCACCAGCGGGGCGGCGGAGCCCACCGCCGCGCGGGCAAAGGCGTCGGCCTCGTATTCATGCCGGCGGGAAAGGCCGTTGAGCAGCGGCGACAGCCAGAAGGTCGCCAGCCCGCCCAGCAGCGCGAAGAGCAGCAGCGCCGGAGCCACCCCGGCGGCCGGCCCGAAACCGAAGCCGGCCAGAAAGCCCGGGCTGAGCGCCAGCCAGGCGATCACGCCAAAGCCGGCCACTGTGAACCCCGCCGACACCGCCAGCAGCTTGGGCACATGGCCGCACTTGTAGTGGCCGATCTCATGCGCAAGCACCGCCCCCAGCTCCTCGGCATCGAGCTGGGCGATGAGGGTGTCGAAAAGCACGATGCGGCGGAACCGGCCAAAGCCGGTGAAAAACGCGTTGGAATGCCCGGAGCGCTTGGAGCCGTCCATCACCTCGATGGTGCGGGCCCGGAAACCCGCCCGCTCGGCCAGGGCCAGCAGCGCGGTGCGCAGCTCGCCCTCGGGCAGCGGGGTGAGCGTGTTGAACAGCGGCAGGATGAGCTTGGGGTAGAGCACGAGCATGAGCAGTTGGAAAACCAGCACGGAGGCCCCGCCCCACACCCACCACCAGCGGCCCGTCCAGCCCACCAGCGCCAGCACCAGCCATAATATTGGGAAGCCCAGCACCACGGCGACCGCCCCGCCCTTGAGCTTGTCGGCCAGCCACAGGGCCGGGCTGCTCTTGTTGAAGCCGAAGCGAGCCTCCAGCCGGAAGGTGCTCCACCAGTCCAGCGGCAGCCCCGGCAGCGCCAGCGCCACGCCGACCAGCACCAGCCAGGCCGCCTCGCTCCAGTGGCCCGCGCCCGCCAGCGCGCTCCAGGCGGAGTGCGACCATGGCAACACCCCGCTGAATACCACCGCGGCCAGCAGCAGCAGCCCGAAGCCGTCCTCCAAGCGGGTGAAAGCATTGCGCGCCAGGCTGTAGTCCACCGCCTTGGCGTAGGTGGTCGCATCCATCACCCCGGCCAGCGCCGGCGGCAGTGCCCCGGCATGGCGGCGGATCTCCCGCCGGTTCAGGGCGGAGAGCACGGTTTCTCCGGCCCATTTCGCCACCATCAAACTCGCCGCCAGAATCTCGACCGGGTGCAACATCACCCCGGCAGTTTCCCCCGGCCGCATGGGCAGGCCAGAGAAAAACCCGCGCCGGGCCGCCAGAGGCCAATTGTCACGAAGCTCTAAAAAAGTCCCCGCCCGCCAAACGCCTATCGCGTAGAGGCGAAGCTCCACCAAGGTGGTATCCCTATTAGCCAGGCCGGTATCCCCTATCGCCCCCCGTAAGGATCAAGCCATGACCGCCTCCCTCCCAACGCCCCTCTTTTCCTTTCCGACGTCGCAGCCCATCGATACTCTGCTGCGCCCCGCCGACCTGGAAGCCTATGCGCGAGAAATGCCCATCGCCTCGGTGGTGCTGCCCCGGCTCCAGTCCCTGCTCCTCTCGGAGAAGACAAGCATCAGCGACATCGTCGATTTGGTGATGCTCGATCCCGGCTTGGCCGCGCGCATGATCCAGTCGGCCAGCAGCTCGGTCTACGGCCGCCCCCCGGTTACCAGCCTGGGCGAGGCGCTCGCCCGCCTGGGCGCCGACGAGGTCTATCGCGTCACAGCCGCCTTCGCCCTGAGCAAATTCCTCAACCGCCCTCTGCGCTCCTACGGTGTGAGCCCCACCGAGTACTGGCGGCGCTCACTTGCCTGCGCCCTGGCCATGGTCGACCTGGCCCCCGCCAGCGGCCTCGACGAAAGGGTGGCCTACACAGTGGGCCTGCTGCACGCGCTGGGCATGGTATTCATAGACCGGCACCTGCGCTGTGTGGGTGCCCCGAATCTGCGCTTCGGCCCCATGGCCCCGGGCATGCTGCCCAAGGCGGAGGTGTCGCTCACCGGAATGAACCACGCCCGTGCAGCCGCCTTCGTGCTGCACGCCTGGGGCTTCTCCGATGAGATCATCGAGCCGATCCAACACCAGTTCAGCCCCGGAACCGCGCTCAAGCACCGTGCCATGGCCTCGCTGCTGGCCGAGGCTCGCTCGGTGGCCGCAGAGTTGGCCGCGAAGTTGCCGCCCCCCGGCCACGACCTGCCGATGCCCCTGTCCAAGCTGCTGGGCGACGAGTGGCGCGTATCAATCGCCGAGAAGATCCTCGCCATCGAAGGCCACCAGTTCTGAGCCGGGGCCAAGCCGTTGCTCGCCCCGGCTTGCACGCGATTCGGAGCCTTTTCGATTTTGGAGTGCCGAGTTTCGCTTGGGCGGAGGCCTGCCGGGCGAAGTAGCCGCGTTCGCCAGAGCGCTGGAATCAGTATCGCTCGGCGTAGCCTCAGGGCCGATCCGAAGTAGGGCCGGTCTGTGTACCGGCCTTTCCAGGAAACCGGTCAAAGACCGGTCCTACTCGCAACCGCGTTCGCAAGACCACGCCCCCCTACGCCGGCTCTGCCCCCCCGCTCAAGGCGCGGTAACCATCTCGCCGGCGGGGCGATTCTCCGGAAAGCAGATCCGGTCCACGGCCTCATTGAAGTCGGCCGCGCCGCGCAAGATCTCGATCTCCAGCCTCAGGTAGTAGAGGGGCAGCGGAAACTTCGTGCCCGGATCAATGCGCACCGCGTCCTTCTCCGTGGTCACCACATAATCCAGACCCGCGTTGAGCGCCTCCTCGAAGATCATGTCGAGGTCGTCGGAGTTGAAGCGGTAGTGGTCAACGAAGCGCTTGGTATAGAGAATATTCGCACCGAACTTGCGCAGGAACGCCTCGAAGCTGTCCGGGGTGGCGATGCCGCTGAAAGCGCCCACGCGCCGGCCCTTCAGGTGCGAGAGTTCGTGGCGCTCGTTGCCGTCGTTCACCCGTTGGAGGTATTTGGGCACGTGGGCGCACTCGATGATCTCGGCGGTGGGATTGTGCGCGCGTATGGTCTCCTCGAGTTCGCGGTCGCGCTGGCCGTCGGACTTGGTCATGAACACATAGGAGGCGCGCCGCAGGTGCTTGATGGGCTCGCGCAGGATGCCGCGGGGGATGAGCTGGCCGTTGCCGAAGGGATTGGTCTTGTCGACCAGCAGCAGGTTGAGCCTGCCCTTGAGGGGCATGTACTGGAAACCGTCGTCGAGCAGCAGGGTGTCGCAGCCGAAGCGGCGGATCGCGTAGGCGCCGCTCTTTACGCGGTTCTTGTCCACCAGCACGACCACGCCGGGCAGGTTGCGGGCGAGCATGTAGGGCTCGTCGCCGGCGTGTTCGGAGTCGAGCAGCACGCGGTGGCCGTCGCTCACGATCTTGGGCGGCGGCTCCTTGCGGCTGTAGAGCCAGCGCAGGGCGCGTTTCCAGAGGGGATTGGGCCGGCTGCGGTATCCACGGCTCAGAATCGCGACCCTGCGGCCCCGCTCGGAGAGTGCGCGTCCGAACTTCTCCACCACCGGGGTCTTGCCCGTGCCGCCCCAGGTGAGGTTGCCCACCACCACCACCAGGCAGCCCAGCGGCTGGTCGCGCAGGATACGCTGCTCATAGAGCCACACCTTCAGCTGCGCCCCGAAATTCCACCCCCAGGACAGCACATGCAGAAAGATCGACCAAGCCAAGGCGGCGCGGTCGTCGCGCCGGCCGTAGATGACGTCCACGGAGAACTGCTCGAGTTCGTTGAGCTTATGCTTGAACCAGCGGGTCATCGGTGGGGAGGAAGGTCACGGCGGGGCGACTGTGGGCAGAGCCGCGGCATTTTCCAAGCCGGGAGCGGAGGCAGACTTCAAACGGTCACTCCGCCATGCCCACCCTTACTGCAACAACCCGCCCCGCGCCCAGTCCGGCCGGAAAGGAGGTTTGACGCCGCCCCGCGTTCCCGAGTGTCTCGCCCTTCGCGCCGCCGCCACGTGGCCGCCAACTCCGCTCCTTCCATGGCCGCCCACCAAACCAAGCCACAGCCTCTTCCTCCGCCCGGCCGCGCCGCGCGCTGGACGCGCTGGGCGGTGGTGGTATTCGTGCTGGCGATGGTGGCCAGCCGCTGGTCGCCGCATACAGGATTCACTGCGCTGATCCGCTTCGGCGACACTTTCACCGAGCGCCGGCTGCCGGCGATCCGCGCCCTGCCCTTGGCGAGCGTGGCGGGCGCCGGCTACGACGGCCAGTTCTACGCGCAACTCGCGGTCGACCCCGATGTGCGGCTGCCGCAGGTGCGGGCCGCGCTGGACGTCCCGGGCTACCGCGCACAGCGCATACTGCTGCCGCTCATCGCACACCTGGCGGTGAGTCCATGGTGGATTCTCCAGGCGTTCGCGTTGCTCAATGTCGCAGCCTGGCTGCTCTTCGCTCGTATCTGGTGGGCGGAGGTGCGCGAGCTCGCGCCCGACCGGGCTCCGCTGCTCTGGCTGGCCGGCGTGCTCGCGCTGGGTGCCCTCGACAGCGTACGCCTGTGCCTGGTCGATCTGCCGGCTACGCTGCTCATTCTCCTCGCCATCCGCGCCGCTCGCCGGGGCGGCACCGCCCGCGCCGGCATCTGGCTCGCCCTCGCGGGGCTCACCCGCGAAACCGTGCTGCTCGCCTGCCCGCTGGCTGGCCACCCCGTTTTCTGGCGACGCTGGTTGGTCCGCGGGCTGGCCGCCCTGCCGGCGGTCGCGTGGTTTGCCTGGTTGCGCTGGCAACTGCCCAATGGCGGCGCGGCCGGTTTCACAGGCAACTTTGGCTGGCCCGGCTGCGCTCTGGCCGAGCACCTGGTGCGCTGTAGTTGGGAACTCGCGCACGGCAACCTCGACTCGCGCTTCCTCTTCGGCCTGCTGGGAGCGGCGGGCCTCGCCTACCAGTCCACGCGCCTGCTGCTGCTGTGGCGCCGCACCCCGAACAACCCTTGGTTGCGCAGCACCATCGGATTTGCGCTGCTCTTCTGGGTACTGGGAGGTTTCGTCTGGAACGGCTACTGGGCGGTGGCGCGCACCTGCCTGCCGCTCACGCTCGCTTTCAACCTTACCCTGCCCTCCGGCCGGGGATTTTGGTGGCGCTTCGCGCTGGGCAACGCCTGCGCCCTGCACGCAGCCTACCGGATGTTGCCCGATTTCTAGCCTACCCGAGGGGGATAACCGCTTGACCTCCCCCGTGCCTCCGCCCCCAGCCCCCCCGGCCCACGCCGCACCGCGATTGGGCCTTCGTACCGGCAGTTTGGGTGCCCGTAACCAATCGGAGGAAACAAGGCTAACTTCACCGGCTTGAAAACCCGGGCTTGATAAATTCTCGCAGCAGCCTAGCGAACAAACCCTTCATGACCAAAACCCTCGTCATCGCCGAGAAACCGAGTGTCGCCGCCGACATCGCGCGGGCCCTGGGCAAAGTGCCCAAGGTCGGCGACGCTTTCGAGAACGACGAGTACGTCATCAGTTCGGCTGTCGGACACCTCGTGGAGCTGGAGATGCCCGAGGATATCGACGCCAAAAAGTACAGCTACTGGCGCCTGGAAACCCTGCCGATCATCCCGGCCAAGTTCGGGGTGAAGCCCATCGAGAAGACCAAGGACCGCTTCTCACAGCTCAAGAAGCTGTTGGCCCGCAAGGACATCACCTCCGTAATCAACGCCTGCGACGCCGGCCGCGAGGGCGAACTGATCTTTGGCTACATCCTCCAGGCCGTAGGCTCCAAGAAACCCGTGCAGCGCCTCTGGATGTCGTCGATGACCAACACCGGCATCCTCGAAGCATTCTCCAAGCTGCGCCCCTCCGCCGAGATGCAGCCGCTCCAGGACGCCGCCCGCTGCCGCTCCGAGGCCGACTGGCTCATCGGCCTCAACGGCACCCGCGCCGTAACCAAGCGCCTCTTCGGCTCGCGCAAGGGTTCCATGGCTACGGTAGGCCGCGTGCAGACCCCCACCCTCGCCATCCTCATGCAGCGCGAGCGCGATATCCGCGCCTTCAGGTCGCGCAAATTCCACCGTGTTGTGGCCACCCTCCAGGTTGCCGCCGGCGAATACGAGGGCGTGTACGAGAAACCCGATTTCAAGAAGGCCGGCGACGAACACGATCGCGCCGACCGCCTCTGGCAGCGCGCCGCCGCCGAGGCCGTGGCCGCCGCCACCAAGCCCGGCGTGAAGGCCGTCGTATCCGACGAAGGCAAGCGCACCACCCAGATCTCCCAGCGCCTCTTCGACCTCACCTCGCTCCAGCGCGAGGCCAACAACCGCTTCTCCTTCTCCGCGCGCCGCACCCTGCAGATCGCGCAGAGCCTCTACGAGAAGCACAAGATGATCACCTACCCCCGTACCGACTCGCGCGCCCTGCCCGAGGACTACGTGCCCACGGTGAACGCCACCCTCGCCCGCCTCCACGGCGATCTCGCCCCCCATGCCGCGACGGTGATCAAGAACGGTTGGGTACGCCCCAACAAACGCATCTTCAACAACGCCGAGGTCACGGACCATTTTGCCATCATCCCCACCGCCGAGGAGCACGGCCACCTCGAAGGCGACGAGGCCAAGATCTTCGACCTCATCGCACGCCGCTTCGTGGCCGTATTCTTCCCTCCCGCTCAGATCGACGTAACCACTCGCACCAGCCGCGTGGGCCCGCACAAGTTCAAGAGCGAGGGCAAGGTGCTCATCGAGCCCGGCTTCCTCGCAGTGGCCGGCAAGACCGGTTTCGAGGACGACGCCAAGAGTCTCCCCGCCCTCACCAAACCCGACGGCACCCCGCCCCACGCCGCCGTGACCAAGATCGAGGTAACCGACGAGGCCACCAAGCCGCCCGCCCGCTACACCGAAGCCACGCTGCTCTCCGCCATGGAGAACGCCGGCAAGTTGATCGGCGACGAGGATCTCGCCGACGCCATGAGCGAGCGCGGCCTGGGCACGCCCGCCACCCGCGCCTCCACCATCGAGCATCTCATCGGCGAAAAGTACGTCTCCCGCGAGGGCCGCGAGCTCATCCCCACCACCAAGGCCGAGACTGTCCTGGATTTCCTCGGTCACACCAAGTGCGACGAGCTCACCTCGCCCGCCCTCACCGGCGAGTGGGAATTTCGTCTCCGCAAAGTCGAACAGGCCAAGCTCTCCCGCGAGTCTTTCATGGAGAGCATCACCGATCTCACCAAGAAGATCGTGGCCAACATCAAGGAGCACGAGGAGACCGGTGTGCCCACCGACGCCGTCTCGACCACCGACAACCAGCCGCTGCTCGAATTCAACCGCTGGTGGCAGTCGCAGGACGAGAACCTGCGTATCTACAAGGTGATGAACAACCGGCGCTTCACGCTCGACGACGCGAAGCAGCTCATCGCCAACCGGGAGATCGGGCCGTTCGACGACTTTGTCTCCGAAAAGTCGGGCAAGCGCTTCGCCGCCAAGATCGTCCTCGAGAAGGACGAGGAGACCGGCAAGACCAAAGCCAAGCTCGACCTGGGCAACAAGGTCGAGGTGGGCGACCTCACCCCGGTCTGGACCTCCGCCGAAACCGGCCGCGAGCTCTGCGAGACCGCCACGCACTTCGTCTGCCGCAAGAAGACGGATACCGGGGCCTACGAGGAGATTTTCCGCGTGAATCGCCTGCTCTGCCGCAAGGAACTTCCCCTCGAGCAGGTCATCAAGATCGCCGAAGTCGGTAAGACCGACCTCTTCGAGGACTTCACCTCCCGCTTCAGCCGGCCCTTCTCCGCCTTCCTCATGCTCGACATGAAGGAGGAGAATCCCGGCCGGCGCGTGCGCTTCGAGTTCCCGCCGCGCAAGCCCCGCGCCGAGGGCGAGGCCGGCAAGAAGGGCACCCGCGCCCCGAAGGTGCCCGTGGACCTCACCGGCGCAGTGTCGCTGGGCAAGAGCGCCGTCCACGGCGGTGCCGAGATTCTGCAGACCGCCGACACCTACTACGTAACCAAGCCCGGCTCCGAGGCTCCGCGGGTGGTATTCAAGATGGCGCGCTCGATCTGCAAGAAGGAGATCCCGGTGGACGAGCTCAAGCGCCTGCTTACCGACGGCCGCAGCGAGCAACTCGACGGCTTCATCTCCAAGCGAGGCTCCGAGTTCTCCGCCTACCTGGTGCTCTCGAAGAAGAAGGACCGCAGCGAGTTCGAGTTCCCCGAGCGCTAGAGCCGGTTCGGCGTCCGTCGCAGCGAAGCCCGGTGCTTCGTGATGCGGCTGCGGTTATGTGGCGTAGCCAAGCATTGGCCACTTAACCGCAGTGGCCTGCGCCGCGTCCGAGTGTCGTCCCTCGCCCGGCGCGTCAGTCCAGCCTGCGCTGCCGCGCTGGAGCTGCGCTGCTGCACCGCCTGCCTTCCCGCTGGCGAGCCCAGCCCTCACCGCAAGCGTGGACGGCGCTCGGGCGGTCCGGGCAAATCGTCCCAGTTCTCCGGAGCCTCGGAGAAATAGTAGCTCAGGTTCTCCACATAGCTGGGATGCAGCCACACAAACGCTCCATCGAAGAAGAAAGCGAAAGACCGGTCTTCATCGAGCCAACCCAAGTCCGGGCCAATCGGCTCTTCTGCTTCATCTTCATCGTCTGTCTCCTCGGCTTCCAACTCCGGCGCGTCCTCGGCGGCCGGCTCCGGTGCCAGGCCCTGCTGTTCGCGCAAGCGCTGGCGATGCTCACTCTCCAGAAGTTCCCGCCGCTCCCGCTGATACCGCCGGCCCGACTCCCACTCCTCCCGCTCCTGCTCCACATCGAACTCATCTTCGCTGGATTCCGAACCCGACTCTCCAATACGCAGTTCGTCTTCATCGGGCGGAGAGACGCTGATCAAAGCCTTCCAGTGGAACCGCGCCCGGGCCATGACCTCCGCCAACGCCTCGACAACCTCGCGGATCAGCTTCGCCTCCCGTTCGCGAAAGAGGAAAAGATCGACCTGACCCGAATAGGTGGAAACACGGCCGCTCTCCTTCGTCACCATGTCACCAAGCCTCGCCCTCAACTCGCGCTCAAACCAGCGAGCCTCGGCTTCGGCAAAGAGCGGATCATCCTCGCAAAGCTCCCTGCGGGTGCGCTCAGCGCTGGCGTATTCATCATCCTCCGGCGGTGGTGGCAGCGAGCGCATTCTCTTCCCGTAGAATTCGCAGGCGATCAACCGCAAGGCCGGCCGGTCGCGGGGCACCGTACGAGCAAACTTGGATTCATCCACCAAACCCAGTGCGGCGTTGAGCGTGGCGAGCTCCGTGGCCAGCACCTTGCAACGAGGCGCCGACACCCGCCGAAGCCGAGGCGCCTCGACCAGCGGATCGAGATCGATGCCGTGTTCGCGCGCCAGCACGAACTCCCGCAACTCCGGCATCCGAGCCACTGGGGCGAGATCCATGAACCGCTCACCGTGTAGCTCCAGCTTCCGCACAGCCAGCAACCCGGCCAGCGGCCCCAGGTCGATAAACGGCCCTTGCAGATCTAGCTCGACCAGCGAGGGATAACGTTCGATTCCCGCCAACGCCGTCGTAGGCCCCCGAAATTTCCGCAGCCGGGGCATCGACGGCAGCCCCCGTAGATCGCGCAGCGGCATACTCACCCTATAACTGAAGCCCAATTGCAGCGTCTCCACCGCCGGCAACTCGGCGACTCCAACCCACAACAACAGGTTGCCCGAATAGTCGATCGTCTTCAGCGTCGGCATCCGGGCCAGCACAGCCAGTCCCTCCGGCCACGGCCACTCCAGCCGAAGGCTCAAGCTTTGCAAAGCGGCCAACTCCCCTAGCGGTGCCAAATCCACCAACGTCGCGTCGCTCAGCGACAGCGACACCAGGAGCGGCAACCGCGCCAGCGGCGTCAGATCCGTCAGCTCGGAAGTGACCGAGATATCCTTGAGTTGCGGACAAAATTGCAACGCATCCAGGTTCCGAACCGGCGGATCGTCCACGCAGCTATTCCGCAGATCCGTAACCTCCGCCCAATACTCGGCGGCTCGCTCGAAGCGCTCGCGGCCAAGCTTGGCCCGATATCCCGCATCTATCCTGCGCCGATGGCGAACCACCGACCGTCGCTCTCGCCACTCGTCATCGGCCTCCCGGTGACGGTAGGCCCATAGCTGTTCCGACGCCTCGATGAGAAGTTCCGCCGTGTACAACTGGTCGCCGGTTCGAGCCGGATCAGCCGCCCAAGCACAAAAGGATTCCATCATAGTCATGAGCAAACCCTCCCGCGTTGAATCAACGGAACCCCACCGCTGTGTCAAAACGGCCACGTCAACTCTCGGCTTTCGCCCCTCCTACGCCTTCAGCCTTCAGCGTTCAGCTTTCAGCCTTCCTCCTTGCCCCCCGTCCCCCGGCCCGGATGCTCACCTCTCCGCCATGAACGAAATCGCCCGAGAGTCCGCGCGCCGCCGCACCTTTGCGATCATCTCGCACCCCGACGCCGGCAAGACCACGCTCACCGAGAAGTTCCTCCTCTACGGTGGCGCCCTCCATCTCGCCGGCTCCGTATCCGCCCGCAAGAACCAGCGCGCCGTCACCTCCGACTGGATGGAGCTCGAGCGCAAGCGCGGCATCTCCGTCACCTCCACCGTCCTGCAATTCGACTACGCCGGCTGCTCGGTCAACCTCCTGGATACCCCCGGCCACAAGGACTTCTCCGAGGACACCTACCGCGTGCTCACCGCCGTAGACTCCGTGCTCATGGTCATCGACGCCGCCAAGGGCATCGAGGCCCAGACGCGCAAGCTCTTCGAGATCTGCCGGCGCCGCGGCGTGCCGATCTTCACGTTCATGAACAAGTGCGACCGGCCCACGCTCAACCCGCTCAACCTCATGGATGAGCTGGAGAACGTACTGGGCATCGGCGCCTGCGCCATGGCCTGGCCGCTGGGCAACGGCCCCGCCTTCAAGGGCGTATTCGACCGCCAGACGCGCGACGTCCACCTTTTCGAGCGCGTCCCGGGCGGCGCCTACCGCGCTCCCGTGCAGGTCGCCGGGCTCGACGACACCGCCGTCTCCGAAAAGCTCGATCCTTACACCTACGGCGAGGTGCGCGAACAGCTCGAGGTGCTCGACCTGGCCGGCCACGCCTTCGACCTGCCAGCCGTCCACGCCGGCAAGCTCACCCCCGTCTTCTTCGGCAGCGCCGTAAACAACTTCGGCGTGCAGCTCATGCTCGACAGCTTCCTGAAGTACTCGGTGGGCCCCGCTCCGCGCTACGTGGGCGACGAGCTCCTGCCCATCGACGGCGAGAAATTCTCGGGTTTCGTCTTCAAGATCCAGGCCAACATGGATCCAAAACACCGCGACCGCATCGCCTTCCTGCGCGTGTGCTCCGGCAAGTTTTCCCGCGACATGCTCGCCCGCCACAGCCGCTCCGGGAAGACGATCCGCCTCTCCAACTCCTCCAAGCTCTTCGCCCAGGACCGCGAGACCGTGGACCACGCCTATCCCGGCGACATCCTCGGCCTGGTCGGGCACAACGAATTCGGCATCGGCGACACCCTCGCCTCCGACGGCTCGATTGTCTTCAACGAGATCCCGCGCTTCCCACCGGAGTGCTTCGCGTACATCTTCAATCCCTCACCCGCCGACTCCAAAAAGTACCGCTCCGGCGTCGAGCAGCTCCTGCAGGAGGGCGTGGTGCAGACGTTCACCGTCCGCAACTGCCCCACCGGTGCCACCTTCCTGGCCGCGGTGGGCCCGCTGCAGTTCGAAGTCGTGCAGTACCGGTTGCAGAGCGAATACGGCGCCGAGTCGAAGCTGGAAGCCGCGCCCTTCGCCTTCCTCAAGTGGCTGGCCCCTCACCCCTCGCTGGCCGACCTGCACTCGCTGGTTGTCGCCAGCGGAGTGAACTTCGCCACCGACAAGAACGGCGACCTCTGCGCGCTCTTCCCCAACGAGTGGACACTGCACTACTTCAAAGAGAAGAACCCGCAGCTCACCCTGCTCGATCTGCCCGACGACGCCGCCTTCCACGCGAAGAAATAGCCAGCGCCGGGGTGGGCCGTCCGCCAGCGACACCACACCGGCAGTCCTCGTTTTCCAAATGGGTCCGATAGATCGTATACGATCTATCGGACCTATTCGTCTTCAGAGCCAAAGCGCAGCACGAAGCATCGCCTCGCACAGGCTCGCACGCTCCTGATTCCAAAGAGAGGAACCGCCGCAGCCCCATTCGGAACTGCGGCAGATAGTCTGGCCCTCCCATCAACGCCAGTTTGGCTCTCCGTAGCCTTGCTTTCCGCCCGGAAGGCAAGGCCGTCCGCTACGCCGGAGCACCGACGTGCCCGCTAGCCCGGTACGCTGCTTCCTCTTCGTCGCTGCCATCGGGGCCTATCTCATGATGCGGCCGCTGCTCTTCGGCGGAAAACGCCTTTCTGTGGCAGACGCCCAGGGCAAACTGGCCGCGGGCACCGCAGTGCTCGTGGATGTGCGCGAGCCCGGCGAGTGGAAGAGCGGAGTGGCCGCTCCGGCAGCCGTCCGAAAAACTGCACATAAAAAACGGCCAGTATTGCTACTGGCCGCTTTCAAATGGAGCGGGCGAAGAGACTCGAACTCTCGACGTCCACCTTGGCAAGGTGGTGCTCTACCAACTGAGCTACGCCCGCGAAACAGAGAGGCGAGTAAGTGGTGCCACCACCACCCCGTCAACACGCATTTTTGAAAAATCGTCATTTAGTGTGATTCTCCTCCCGCGCTCCGCTCCGCCACGCGAAATCCCAAGGCAACTGGGCCCTGCACACAGCAGGGGAATTCGCCGGGCGCTGCGCCTACCGTACCCGCTGTTTCAGCACGGGGTCCCGCGCACGGCAAACCTAACCGCCGCTGCCAAAGGGCCCACGCCCACGCAACCGGCCAGCCGTCATCGAAGTTCAACCACCGGGTTGGCTCCTCCGCCATTTCGCGATCCGAATCCCGCGCCTGGTCCCTCCGCCCACTCCGCACTCCGCGTTCCCCATTCCGAGTTCCGAATTCCGCACTCCGCATTCCGCAGTTCCCCTACTCCGTCATCTTGAAGTTGATCTCGTACTTGCCGCTCTTCGCCCCGGGCACCGCCCCGATGGAGCGTACCTTGTGGAAGGCCTCGATCACCGACTGGTCATAGTCGGCATCCCCGGACGACTTGGTGATCACCACCGCCGAGATCGACCCGTCGGAAGCCAGATAGAAGGAAACTTTGGCGACAAGCAGGTCGTTCACCGAATCGGGCATCTCATGGGCCGCGCGCAGCGCACTTATCAACCGGCCGAAGTAGGCATCGAGCGCTACGATCATGGCCTTGGTACCGCCCGTGCCGCCGCCGTCGCCGCGGGGCCCGGCGGCCGACTTCATGAGATCGTCCACTATCCCCTTGGAATCGATACCGGGGGCTGACGATCCCTTCGCCCCGCCGCTGCGAACCTTCTGGTTGCTGGCGAGCTGTTTGGAATTCTGCTTTTGGAAATCGGCATAGCTGGTCGCCTTGTTTTTGAGAGCCGGCGCGTTTTTCGACGGCCTATCCTTTGCGGCTTTCGCCGCCTCCTTGGCCGCCTCCTTCTCCTCCTTGGCCTCGGCCGCTGCGATCTCCTGCGCTGACGGAATCTTCACCGGCTTCACTTTCGACTTCTTGAATTTCACGGCGGGGTCCTTCACTCCGGGATTCTTCGAAATCGCCCCCGGCATCTCGAAATGGTCGCCGATCTCAATGTCCTCGGCGTTCACGAGGTCGAAGACCTTCGGGTTGATCTCCGTCGCCTTCTGCACCCACATCGACGTTGCCACGACCACAGCGATGGCTGCGGCATGGAAGGTGGCCGAGAGGGCTATGGCGCCTGGTGAACTGGCTCGCATGGATGGCGGAAAGCTAGGCCGGGGAAGCCTATTTCGACACCTGGGTATCCAGGCTGATACGGCTCAGGCCTACCCGCTTCACCTCGTCGAGCACACTGACCACCTGCTGATACTGAAGGGTGAAATCGGCTTCGATCCGGATCACGGGCGGCTTGGGCATCTCCGCCAGCGCCGCCAAGTTTACCCGCATCTGGGCGAGGTTGGTGCGGCGCCCGCTCCAGTAGTAGTTGCCGTTGCGATCAACAGTGACGAGCTGGGCCTCCTCCGGCTTCTTCTGCTGTGAAGTGCCATGAACCACCGGTAGATCGAGGGGAATCGACTGGTTCTGCTGTATCAGCGGCGTGGCGATCATGAAGATGATCAGCAGAGTGAAACCCAGATCGACCATGTTGGTGATGTTGAGCTCCGCCACCGGATGCAGACCGCGCTGACGTTTGAAGGTGCGTGCCATGGCCAGCTTCAGTCCTGATTGGTCGGAGTGGTGCTCGCGGCGGTCTCGAGCTCGATGCGGTCGGCGAGACTGCTGGCGTAGTTCTCCAGCTCGGTGATGAGCACCTTCACCTGGTTGAGCAGGAAGTTGTAGCCGAACACCGAGGGGATGGCGACGATCAGGCCGGCGATCGTGGTGATCAACGCCGCCGATACACCGGGGGCCAGGGTCTGGATCGAGGCCGACTGCGCCGTGGCCACCGAGCTGAACGCCACCATCACGCCCCACACCGTGCCGAGCAGCCCGAGGAACGGGGCTCCGGATACGATCGAGGCGAGGAAGATCATGCTGGTCTCGTAGCGCAGCACCTGGCGCCCAAGCGCGCGCTGCAGGGCGTTCTCGGCGTGTTCGATACGCGAGCGGATGTTCTGCTCGCCCCTCTCCTGCCCGATCTGCGCGGCGCGGGCGTAGGCCTCCATCGCATCGGCAAACAGGTCGCCGTAGGGGATGGTGCGCTTCTCGCGGAAGAGCGCAGGCAGATCGAAGAGGCGGCGCTCCTCGCGCAGGCGGTATTCAAAGTCCTCGTTGAAGCGCTTAAGCTTCTTAAGCTCGAAGTATTTTCCGATCATTACCGACCAGGCAAAGACGCTAAACAGCCCGAGCAGGCAGGTAATAGCCTGGCCGACGCTGTCGGTGCCAACGAAGATCTCGATGATGTTGACGTTGGCGGCGAGGAACACGGAGGAGGAAAGTGGACCTGACATTGGGCGCAGTGTTGGGACGTTTGCGGCGGCGCTTCAACGGAATTTCCCACCAACCGCAGCGCACGGGCCAAACTCCCGACCACAAGCAGCCCCACTCGGTCCCTCACCCAGGTGAGCATGCCCTAAGGCCCGGTCAAACTGGGGGGGCTGCACAACCCTCCCCAGCAATCGCGGGAAAGGGCGGCGCGGCGCATCTCCAGATTCCGACTGCGATAAACCGGAGGTCCTGCTGGTTTGATGCCGGCCGAAGTGCGGCGGATGCCGGCGTTTTCGTTTGCGGCACGATTTCACCGCCCTTTGCCTAGCTTCCCTGCACCTCGCCCCCCACACCGACCCTAATCACTCGTGAACCTGCGCGGCAAATTCATCACGTTCGAAGGTTCCGAGGGCAGCGGCAAGAGCACGCACATCCAGCGCCTCGTGCGCCGCCTGCATGCCGCGGGCGCGGAGACTTTCGTCACCCGCGAACCCGGCGGCACCCCGCTGGGCGAGGAGATCCGCCACCTGCTCCTGCACCACCGCTCCGGCGGTATCATGAGCCCCGAAGCCGAGCTGCTCCTTTTCACCGCCGCCCGAGCCGAACTCGTCCGCGAGCGGATCGCCCCGGCGCTAGCCTCCGGCCAAGTCGTCGTCTGCGACCGCTTCCTCGACTCGACCACAGTCTACCAAGGGGCCGCCCGCCGCCTCGCCCCCGAGGCCGTGGCCGCCATCAACCGGTTTGCCGTGGGCGAATGCCGGCCCGACCTCACCCTCGTCCTCGACGTACCCGTCGAAGTCAGCCAGTCCCGCGTGCGCAACCGCGGCGAGGGCAAGGCCGACCGCATCGAGCGAGAGGACGGCGACTTCTTCCGCCGCGTGCGCGAAGGCTACCTCTCACTCGCCCAGGCCGAGCCACGCCGCATCGCCGTGCTCGACAGCACCCGCCCGACCACCGAGGTCGAATCCGCCATCTGGAACATCGTCCATGAACGCCTGGCCTGACACCGTAGCCACCGCCTCCGCCGTGAAGGTGCTCGACCGCGCCCTGGGCAACGGCCGCCTCGCGCACAGCCTCATCTTCCAGGGCGACAACTTCGCCCTTCTCGAGACTGCCGCGCTCGCGCTGGCCGACCGGCTGCTCAACCCCTCCGATACGCCTCAGACGTACCCGCCGCTCAAACACCCCGACTTCATCGCCCTGCGCCCCGAGGGCAAGATGCGCCAGATCAAGATCGGCGAATCCGGCGGCGGCGCCGCCGAGAACACCATGCGCGGCTTCCTCTCGCGCATCGACCTCACCCCGCAGGTGGGCCGGCACAAGGTGGGCGTCGTCTTCGAGGCCGACCGGATGAACGCCGCCACCTCCAACGCCTTCCTCAAGACGCTCGAGGAGCCGCCGCGCGACACCACGCTCATCCTGCTCACCACGCATCCGTATTCGCTGCTCGCGACCATCCGCAGCCGCTGCCTGCACTTCCGCTTCCCCGCCGCTGCCACGCCCCTCGTGCATCCAGATCTCCCCGCGTGGCTGGAGCTCTACCGCGAGTGGCTGCAGAAACTCACCGAGGGCGTATCCGACAAGAAGGGTGCCGCCACCCAAGTCTTCACGCTCTACGCGCTCATCGCCCGCTTCGAACGTATCCTGGATGAAACCGCTTCCACCACGCTCAAGCAGGAGACCGCGGCCACCAAGGATTCGATGACCGACGATGAGCTCGAAGCCATCGAGGCCGGCATCGCCGTGGGCGTGCGCCAATCGCTGCTGGCCCAGATCGAGTTCGCCACCCGCGCCTTCGTCGCTGGGCAGGCCGAGAGCGCCGCCGTGCTGCGCCCGCCCTTCATCGGTGCGATTCGCAAGCTGGAGGAATGCGCCGGCCTGCTGCGTGCCAACCTAAGCACGACAGCGGCTCTAGAGGAGTATTTTCTCACCGCGCTGCGCCTCTGGGCGCAAGTGGGCATCGCCCGCCGCGCCGGGGCTAATTCGTAGCGAAACTCGCTAGAGTTTCGTTTCCCGTTCCCGCTCGGTACGAGGCGCCGGACCAGTCTGATCGGTCGAACCCGTCTGATCGGCCCGATCCCATCAATCTCCGGCCGCAATCGCGCCCTCCGGCCATTCCGCACTCCGCATTCCGCATTCCGCACTGCGCAATCGTTCCTCCCGCCAAATCGCAAATCGGCAATCCCAAATCGAAAATCACCGGAGAAATCCCCTCACCGCCTCCACAAACGCCTCACGCGCCTCGATGTGCGGGTTGTGACCGCTCTCGGCCACCGTCACGATGCTCGACTGCGGGAAACGCGCCGCGATCTCCGGCCGATCCTCCTCGCGCACATGCCGTGAGTATCCGCCGATCACAAACAGCGTAGGCCCGTCATAGCGGTCGTCGGGAAGCAGCGAGGTGCGAGCGATCTCGTCGAGCTCGGCGCGCAGCGTGGCCACATTCACCCGCCACTGGAAACGCCCGTCCTCCCCGCGCTCCAGGTTTGTGGTGAGAAACTTGATCATCGCCCAGTCCTTCACCACGCCCTCGAGCTGCACCTCCGCCTCAGCGCGCGTAGCGAGCTTCTCCGTGTCGATCGCCAGCATCGCGTCGAGGATCCCCCCGAACTTCGAGGCGTCGTAGTCGCGCGGTGCGATGTCCACAGATACCAGCCGCTCCACCCGCTCCGGCCGGTGGCAGGCCAGCGCCATCGCCAGCTTGCCGCCCATGCTGTGCCCCATCAACGCCACGCGCGCCAAGCCCTGCGCATCCAGCCAGCGGATCACGTCGGCCTCCAGGGCGGCGAAGTCGTGGTCCTCGGCGTGTGGCGACATACCATGGTTGCGCAGGTCGAGGGCGAGCACATGGCGCTGGGCGCTGAGCTCGGTGCCCACCGTCTGCCAGTTGCGCGACGAGCCCAGCAGGCCGTGGATGATCACCAGTGGCGGTTTGCCCGCCCCGCCGAAGTCCCGATGGAAAAGTTGCAGCACCCCGGCACGAAACCGCCCAGCGCCCCGCCCGCCAAGCCCCGAGTGGGCCACGCCAAACCATAGGTGCTATAGGTCCTATGCGTCCCATAGGACCTATTTGCCAAACCACGGGCTGTCCACCGCCCACCGATCCCCGATTTCCTTCTTCCGCCTCCGGGCTTCCGCCTCCAGCCTTCGCCTCCCCTATGGCCGACGAGAAGCTCACTCCGATGTTGCAGCAGTACTTCGAGGTTAAACGCAGCCTCGCGCCCAACATCATTCTGCTCTTCCGCCTGGGCGACTTCTACGAAATGTTTTTCGAGGACGCCGAGGTCGCCTCCAAGCTTCTGGGCATCACCCTCACCGGGCGCAACGGCCACCCCATGGCCGGCATCCCCTTCCACGCCGCCGACAACTACGTGGGCAAGCTCCTGGCAGCCGGCCGCAAGGTTGCCATGTGCGACCAGACCGAGGCCGCCCAGGCCGGCAAACTCGTGCGCCGCGCCGTCACCCGTATCCTTAGCCCCGGCACCACGCTCGACGCCGCCCAGCTCGATGCCGGGCGCAACCGCTACCTCGCCGCCCTCGCCCGCGATAGCCGCGGCCTGCACGCCGCCTGGATGGATCTCTCCACCGGCGAGTTCCGCCTGGCGAGCGACCCGAAGCCGGAAAACCTGCTCCCCGTGCTCCACGCCCTCGCGCCTACCGAGATCGTACTCTCCGAGGGTGCACTCGAAGTCTGGCGCGCCGCCCCCCACCACGAGACCACCCTCCACGCGCTCGTCCGCTTCGCAGAGGAGCGTGTCGTCTCCGAACTCCCGGGATACCATTTCGAAACCTCCGCCGGCGCCCACGCGGTGCGCACCGCCCTCGGCGTACTCAATCTCCAGGGTTTCGGCCTAGCCGACGACCATCCCGGTCTCGGGCCGGCGGGTGCACTCGTCCACTACGCCACTGAGAACCTCCGCGCCAAACCCGAGAACCTGCGCACCCTGCGCGAGTACTCCAGCCGCCGCGCCCTGCTGCTCGACCCCGCCACGCTGCGCAACCTCGAGATCTTCGCCTCCGTATCCGGCGCCCGCACCGGCAGCCTGCTCGCCTCACTCGACCGCACACACACCCCCGCCGGCGCGCGCCTGCTGGAACGTTTCCTCGCCGCGCCGCCGCTGGACCTCGCCGAGATCGAGCGCCGCCAGTCCTGCGTAGGCGCGCTGCTCGATCGCCCCGCGCTTCTGGCCGAGCTGCGCGACGCCCTCAAGCACGTGCGCGACATCCCTCGTATCCTCGGGCGCCTACAGAACCGCCTGCGCAACCCGCGCGAACTCGCAGCGGTGCGCGAGACACTGGAGCAGTTGCCCGCCATCCTCGCGGCCCTCGAGCAGGCGGCCGCACCGGGTCTGGACGCACTTCGCGCCCGTATGACCGACCTGCCCACGCTGCGCGATCTCCTGCGCGCCGGCTTGCGCGACGAGTTGCCCAACGACCTCGCCGAGGGCGGCTACATCCGCCCGGGATTCGACGCCGAGCTCGACCGTCTCCAATCCCTCACCTCCGGCAACAAAACCTGGCTCGCCGAACTCGAACGCGCCGAGCAGGAGCGCAGCGGCATCCGCAGCCTGAAGGTGAAATTCAACAACGCTTTCGGCTACTACATCGAGGTCACCAAGGCCAACCTCGCACTGGTCCCCGCCGACTATATCCGCCGCCAAACCACGGTGAACGGGGAGCGCTTCATCACCGAGGCCCTCCGCCAGAAGGAGAAGGAGATCTTCAACGCCGAGGAGAACGCGCTCTCCCGCGAACAGTCCCTCTTCGCCGACCTCGTCGCCAAAGTCCTCGACGATGCCGTGTCCCTCCATCAGACCGCCGACGCCCTGGCCGAGCTCGACGTCTACGCCGGGTGGTCCGTGCTCGCACGGGAGAACGACTACGTGCGGCCGGTCGTCGACGACAGCGACGTCCTGGAGATCGACGAGGGCCGCCACCCCGTGGTCGAGCAGATGCTGCGCAACAGCCCCGCAGGCATCGCCGGCACCCAGGCCTTTGTCCCCAACGACTCCGCACTAGCCGGCAGCGACGCGCAGATCATGCTGCTGACCGGGCCGAACATGGCCGGTAAATCCACCTACATCCGGCAGGTCGCGCTCATCGTGCTCATGGCGCACATCGGCTGCTGGGTGCCGGCCCGGCGCTGCCGCCTGGGCTGGGTGGACCGCGTATTCTCCCGGGTGGGAGCCAGCGACGACTTGGCGCGCGGCAATTCGACCTTCATGGTCGAGATGAACGAGACCGCCAACATCCTCAACAACGCCACAGACCGCAGCCTCATCATCCTCGACGAAGTCGGCCGCGGGACCTCCACCTACGACGGCCTGAGCATCGCCTGGGCAGTGGTCGAGCACCTGCACCGCGCTCCCGCCGCCGGCCCGCGCACACTCTTTGCCACGCACTACCAGGAACTCACCCAGCTCGACAAATTCCTGCCGCGCCTGCGCAACTTCTCCGTGGCGGTGAAGGAGTGGAACGAGGAGATCCTCTTTGTGCGCCGCGTGGTGCCCGGCGCTGCGGACCGCAGCTACGGTATCCAGGTTGCCCGCCTCGCCGGCCTGCCGCTCACCGTGATCGACCGCGCCAAGGTGATCCTCACCCAACTCGAGTCCGACGACACGAGCGTCACCGTACCCGCGCCGCAGACTCGTCCCCGCCGCAAGCTCCACGTGGCCCCCATCGACGACGGCCAATTGAGCCTGCTGTGATCTCGCCTGCGCCGGAGCGCCAGGGCGGCAACAAACGCTGCGCGAGTGAAGTCGTGCGCACGGCAAAACCGGAGACCGGCCGGTGCCCATGGCGTGGCATTCGGAACAGCGCTAGTCCAGTCCCATGCCACTATTGCCGCTCCGCCCCTAGTCCTCAGTGAACCTCGATCAAGCGGATGCCGTGGGCGAGTTGCTCGGTGATCGCAGGGAGCGCGGATTCAAACACAGCAAGCAGAGCGGCCGTGCGACAGTTGCCGATGCGTAGCCAGACAACGCGAACGGGTTCGGGACGGAGCGTCACCATCTGCGCGAAGTCTTCGTCTTTCGTAACGATCACCGCATCATGCTCTGCCGCATAGTGCCAGAGAAGCCGGTCGGCGGCCTGAGCCAAATTCAACTCCAGCGCATGCTCGGCAATATGCCCATGTGCGCAGAGCCAACGGGCTAGGGTCACCGGCAACTGGTTATCAACGAGGAATCGGGTCACGACGCGCGCAAGATCACGCGGTCATTTTGGGAGGCGGCAAACTCCAAGCATGCGCGAATATCATCAGCCTCTAGGAATGGATAGTCCGCCAAAATCTCGTCCCAGGTTGCATCGTGTGCCAAGAGTTCAAGCACGTCCTTCACCCGCAACCGGTAGCCTCGAATACACGGGCGTCCGCCACATTTTCCGGGCTCGACTGTGATTCGGGAGAGAAGCGTGCTCATGACCGGATACTAGCGGTGGCCTGCGGAAAAGAAAGCGCCGGTTTCGGACGCCCCGACCCCGTGGAATCACTGGCATACCTCGTCCCAACGGAGGGCACGCCCTGCCGCTCCTCACCTTTTCGTCGCCGCCGCATGAATTCTTCCTAAGAACTCCGTCCCTCGCGCGTTTCCTCTGCAGCACCGCCGCCTGGCACCCGTCTCCTCCAACCTCCAACCCGGCATGAGCCCGCACTCCGATGACCACGATGCCTTTGTGCGCTCCGCCCTGCGCGACCACGAACGCCCGTTGCTGCGCTACGCCGCCCACCTGCTCGGCGATGCCGACCGCGCCCGCGACATCGTGCAGGACACCTTCGTCAAACTCTGCCGCCAACCCGTATCCGCGGTGGACGGGCACGCCGCGGAATGGCTCTTCACCGTCGCGCGTCGCGCCGCCCTCGACGTGCTCCGCAAGGAGGGCCGCATGAGCCGCTTCGCCGAGGGGCAAGCCGAGCGCCTCGTCTCCGCCGATCCAACACCGGCCGCCCAGACCGAGCACCTCGAATCGTGGCGCATGGTGCTCGCCCAACTCGACCTCCTGCCGCCCAACCAGCAGGAGGTAGTGCGGTTGAAATTCCAGGAGGGTTTCAGTTACAAGGAGATCGCCGCCATCACCCGCCTCTCCGTGGGCAACGTCGGTTTCCTGCTCCATACCGCCCTCGCCGCGCTGCGCCGCGAACTCACCCGGCCCAGCGCCGCCTAGCCCGCCACCCGGAGGACCCAGCCATGCCCATGATCGACCCAAACGACCCAAGGCTCACCGCCTACGCACTCGACGAGCTGCCCGCCGCCGAGCGCGCCGAGTTCGAAAACCTTCTACGCAGCGATCCCGCCGCACGGGCCAGCGTCGACGATATCCGCCTCACAATGGCAGTACTCGACGAAGCACTCGCTCAGGAACCCCTGCCGGCTCGGGCCACCGTGTTGCCCTCCGCTGCCCGCCGCCACTGGCTGCGCCGCCTCTTCGCCGAGCAGTGGACCATCTGGGTGCCGCTGGGCGTATCCGCCTGCTTCGCTCTCTTCTTCTGGGGTGTCTATCTGCCCGCTCATAACCGGGATCTCGACACCGCCTTCCGCTCCGCCGAGCGCGCGCGCCACGACCGCGTTGTCACCGCCAACCAATTCTCCCAACTCGCCCCCGGCGAGCCTGCGGCCACGGCCACCTCCGCCGCCGCGCCCAGCGAGCGCGCCGCCATCCCCACCCCCGGCCCCGGATTCAACGCCGGTGCGCTCAGCTCGATCCAGCCCAACTATTTCCTCACAGCGCAGCAGAACCCGCTCTCGACCTTCGCGCTTGAGGTGGAAACCACCGCCTACACCGACGTGCGCCGGTTCCTCGAAGCGGGCGAACTCCCGCCCTCCGGCCTGGTACGCATCGAGGAACTGGTGAACGCCTTCCGCTACCGCTACCCGCAGCCGGCCGGCGCCGAGCCCTTCTCCATCTCCGCAGACCTGCGACCGGCCCCCTGGGCGGCCGAGCACAAACTGGTGCGCATCGCACTCCAGGGCCGCGAGCACCCAACACCGGCGACATCCTCAGGGGCGGAATCCCCTCAGGAGCCGGGTGCAGTAACCCGGCCACTACTCCACCCCACTCCGCTGGCCCAGGCCGAGGCGCGCCAGTTGCTCACCGAGCAGGCCGGCGCCGCCATCCAGACCATCGCCAGCGACGTGCGCGTCCAGGTGGAGTTCAACCCGGCGAAGGTGCTGGCGTACCGCCTCATCGGTTACGAAAACCGCCTGCTCAAGGGCGACGACTTCGCGCAACCCGGCGACGGGCGCGCCATCGGTGCTAGCCACGCAGTTACCGCGCTCTACGAGATCATCCCCGCAGGAACAAAGGCCGCGCTGCCCGCCACCGTAGCATCCCCAAAGTCTCAACATCCAGCAGCCGGCTCCGCAGCCGCCACCAACGAGTGGCTCACCGTGAAACTCCGCTACCACACACCGGGCAGCGAGGTCCCACAGGCGGCCATCGTGCCGCTGCACGCCGGCCGCTACGACGACGAGAAGGCCACCGACCCCGACTTCCAGTTCGCCGCCGCTGTCGCCGGTTTCGGGATGCTCCTGCAGGGCAGCCCTTTCAAGGGCGGCATGTCCTGGGACATGGTCGAGAAGCTGGCCGTATCCGGGATGGGCGCCGACGAGGGAGGCTACCGCAAGGAATTCGTGGGCCTTGTCAAAAAGGCCCACGCACTCGATGCGGCCACTGCGCCGGTCCCAAGTGGGCCCGCACCGTAAAGCCCAGCAATAGCCGGCGCTACCGACGGGGACCGGCCGCATCGCTCCCCTCGCGCAAACTAGGTTGAAAAGCCGGCGACGCCGCCCAATCGTGCGCTCGCAATGCCCGCGACCAAACAGCCCAGCCCGCCCAGTTTCGAGGACGCACTCAACCGTCTCGAAGCCATCGTCGAGTCGATGGAGCAGGGCGAGGTGCCGCTTGCCGCGTTGCTCATCCACTACGAGGAGGGCACCAAGTTGCTCAAAGTTTGCGAGGCCCGGCTCAAGGACGCCGAGCTCAAGATCGACCAACTCAAAAAAGTGCGCGACACCGCCGCACTGGAGCCGTTCGCCCCCGAACGTGCGGGCAACTGATCGCCCGCCGATGATCCCCGCACCCTCTCCCGCCGGGAAACCGGTCCCAGCCCCCCGGAGCGCACCGCTTCTCCCCGGGGTGCACGGCCCGGCCGACGTCAAGGCTCTCCCTGTCGACCAGTTGCCGCTGCTGGCTCAGGAAATTCGCGACGAGCTCATCGCCGTCACCGCCCGCAACGGCGGCCACCTAGGTCCGAACCTCGGCGTAGTTGAACTCACAATCGCGCTGCACCGGGTTTTCGACACACCGCACGACAAGTTTGTCTTCGACGTGGCCCACCAGGGTTATGTCCACAAACTGCTCACCGGGCGAGGAGGCGAGGGCTTCCGCCTCATCCGCAAGACAGGCGGCCTCTCCGGCTTCCTTAATCGCGCCGAGAGCCCGCACGACAGCTTCGGGGCCGGTCACGCCGGCACCGCCCTTTCCGCCGCCCTGGGCCTGGCCACCGCCCGCGATCTGCTCGGCACCAGCGAGCACGTCGTAGCCCTCTGCGGCGACGCCGCCTTCACCTGCGGCATCTCGATGGAGGCGCTCAACAACATCGCCCATTCGACCAAGCGCCTCGTAGTGGTCCTCAACGACAACGAGTGGTCCATCGCCCGCAACGTGGGTGCGCTTTCCAAATACCTCAACGAGCTCTCCACCAGCGCCACCTACAACCGAATCTACCACGACATCGAGGAGTTCTTCCGCAGCACCCCGCGCGGCGAGCGGCTGCACCAGATCTGGATGAAGTGGAAGCGCGAGACCAAGGATTTCTTTGTCGAGTCGTCGCTCTTCGAGAAATACGGCCTGCGCTACCTCGGCCCGATCGACGGCCACGACCTTCCGCTGCTGATCAAGAACCTCGAGTTCGCCAAGCAGGCCGACTGCCCGGTGGTCGTGCACGTGCTCACCAAGAAGGGCAAGGGCTACGAGGCCGCCATCGAGCAGGCGGAGCGTTTCCACGGCACCAGCCCCTTCGATATCGCCACGGGCAACGGCCACACCGCCCCGGGCGCGAAACCAGCGTATCAGGACATCTTCGGCCGCGCTCTCCTGCGTGAGGCCCAGCTGGACAACCGCGTTGTGGGTATCACCGGGGCAATGCCCGGCGGCACCGGACTCGGGATACTCGCCAAGGAACTGCCCCGGCAGTTCTTCGATGTGGGCATCGCCGAGGAACACGCCGCGCTCTTCGCCGCCGGGCTCGCAGCCCAGGGCCTCAAGCCCGTAGTGGCGATCTACTCCACCTTCCTGCAGCGCGCCTACGACCAGATCGTCCACGACGTCTGTCTCCAGAAATTGCCCGTGGTGTTCTGCCTCGACCGCGCCGGCCTCTCGCCCAACGACGGCCCCACCCACCACGGGCTCTTCGACCTCTCGTACCTGCGCAACGTGCCCTACGCCGCCATCGCGCAACCAAAGGACGAGGACGAACTGGCCGACCTGCTGCACACCGCCCTCCAGCACCCGCTGCCCACCTTCCTGCGCTACCCTCGCGGCGCCGGCCCCGGGGTGCAGCCCAAGCCCGTGCCCACCGTGCTGCCCGTAGGCAAGGCCGAGGTGCTTCGCGAAGGCTCCGACCTCGCCCTCTGGGCACTGGGCCCATGGGTGCAGGACGCACTCGCACTCGCCGACCGCCTCCAGCGCGAGCACGGAGTGCAGGCTGCCGTGGTCAACGCCCGCTGGGTGAAACCCCTCGACCGCGAGCTCCTGCTCTCCCACGCCCGCGCCAGCCGCCTGCTCGTGACGATGGAGGACAATGTCGCAGCTGGCGGCTTTGGTAGCGCCGTACTGGAGACTCTTGCCGACGCCGCCGTCGCCACCCCGGTGGTACGCATTGCCTGGCCCGACGATTTCGTAGAGCACGGCAGCAGCGTGGAGATTCTGCGCGCCGCCCACGGCCTCGACCCGGAGTCGGTCTATCGCCGTGTAACTGCCCGGCTGGGATTGCCAGTGAACTCGGCTACCCCGCCGTAACCAACACGGTTGCCGTGCTCGGCTCCCGGCCCAATGACCCGCCGCGCCTTGCGCCCGGCCTGAGATTGGACCGCGATTACGGGCCGGCTCATTTCGCCACCTTCGCCGGCGTCGGGAGAGAATTGGTCCGTCCTGACTAGCCAACACAAGTGGCCCGCGCTGTACGGAAACACCGTGGCATTTTCAGTGATTCGGAAAATCCGATGGACTTCACTCCGGGCATCGTTTTGTTTGGCCATCTAGGAGATGCCCGGATGGCGGAATTGGCAGACGCGCTGGACTCAAAATCCTGTTCCCGCAAGGGAGTGTGGGTTCGACCCCCACTCTGGGCACCATCTCTCCTATAGAGGAAAAGTCGCCACACAGATGCCTCCAAAAGGCAGCCCGTGTGGCCTTTTTTTCGGCGGTCAAATCCCCCTTCAATCCCGCCCCGGAAAAACGCCGGTTGCGCTGTATCGCGATAGCCAAGCACAACCGGAGGCAGAAGCACCGGCAACCACCAGAAGAACCTCAACGGCCAGCCCCTCCGCTCGCAACTCCGCAACCTCACGGCGTATCGGGCTACAGTAGCCAAGGCGATGGGCTGTATCGCTGTTTCTCAACCACGCTAACCGGTGCCGGGGGATACCTCATCTTCACCGCCACCGCCGCGACCGGCGCTCAGACACGCCACCGCGTCCAGATTCCGAATCCGTAGGGCCCCTATCTGCCCGGCTTTCTGGGGAACCGGTCAAAGAGCGTTCCTGCCCGAAGCGGCATTCCCTGGAACGCGTACGCAGTGGCGCTGCGAAATCAGGCCCCAGTGTTTCGAGCTGGGGCTGATCTGCCAGCCCTCAGCAGCCTGTCGGTACTCCCGACTGCCGCCCCGGGGCAGGTCAGCTACGAACTGGCCCTGCGCCCTCAAGTCTTGGCCGTGCGCTGTTCGGCGCTCGGGATCGCACACCTCAGCGCCTCCAGCAACCCCTGCCATCCGGCGCGACGCATATTCTTGCTCTCCCTACAAAGCCCCGGTTGGCTCTCGGGCAACGGTATCGGTGGCGCTGGAAAAGCAGAGCGATTTCCCGGCACGCGTCCGCGGCCGCACCAGCCATCAACGTACCTGCAACCCCTCACCCAACAGTTCACATGTCCACCCTCGCCACGGTGCTTTCGTTCCTCGGCGCCACGCTGTTTCCCCGCTGCGCTCGGCTCCTGCTGCCGCTCTTCGCCCTCAGCCTCGCCCTGTCAGGCCTCCACGCGGCCACTTCCGGAGATTTCACGTACACCGACACCGGTGCGGCGATCACCATCACCGGATACGACGGCAAGGGTGGAGATATCACCATACCCAGCATAAGGGACTTCACGGTTTGTTGTGGGTAGCGGCGAAGGAAATGTCCGGCAGCAGGTCGAGTTTGCCGCAGAAAAACAGGATGCGGGCGCGGTAGTTCTCAAAGCGCCGAAAGCCTCGAGCGTCGGCCTTGATGGCTTGGATCTT
>CAJCBL010000338.1 GCA_903960515.1 uncultured Verrucomicrobiota bacterium | reverse complement strand
CAAAGCGTCCACGAGTTCGAGCACCCGCAGCGCGAACTCCTTGGTCCTGGCCTTGAACTCAGCTTCGTTCATGGCGTTTTCCTCCAATCGAAAATCGGCAATCCAAAATCGAAAATCACACGCCCCGCTGGTCGCAGGGACAGGGCACGACGCACCGTGCGGCAGTTGGCACCGACCGAGGTTCCCGAGAGCGCGAGCTGATCGCCCAGCACATCGGCGCTGCGTTTGGGCGGCAAAGCGTCCACGAGTTCGAGCACCCGCAGCGCGAACTCCTTGGTCCTGGCTTTGAACTCAGCTTCGTTCATGGCGTTTTCCTCCAATCGAAAATCGGCAATCCAAAATCGAAAATCACACGCCCCGCTGGTCGCTCTCCACCACCCCGTCCCTCAAGCGCACGATGCGGCGGGCGTGGCGGGCGATGTCCTCCTCATGCGTCACCAGGATGATGGTGTTGCCGCGGTCGTAGAGCACTTCGAGCAGCTGCATGATCTCCTCGCCCGTACGCGAATCGAGGTTACCGGTGGGTTCGTCGGCCAGGATGATCGAGGGGGTGTTCACCAGGGCGCGCGCGATGGCCACGCGCTGGCGCTGGCCGCCGGAGAGCTCGTTGGGCTTGTGGTGCATGCGGTCGCCCAGCCCCACGGAGCGCAACACCTCCGCAGCGCGCTCGCGCCTCGCCCCGGCCGGCACCCCGGCGTAGATGAGCGGCAGCTCCACGTTGCGCAGCGCGTCGCTGCGCGGCAGCAGGTTGAAGGTCTGGAACACGAAACCGATCTCGCGGTTGCGGATGTCGGCCAGCTCGTCGTCGTCCATCTGGGCAACGTTGCCGCCGTTGAAGAAGTAGTCGCCCGCCGTAGGCGTATCCAGGCAGCCGACGACGTTCATCATCGTCGACTTTCCGCTGCCGGAGGGCCCCATGATGGCGAGGTACTCGTTGCGGCGGATCTGCAGGCTCACCCCGCGCAGGGCGTGGATGGTCGAGTCGCCCATGCGGTAGAGTTTGGTTACACCGCGGATGTCGATCACCAGCGCCCCGGGCGGGCGCACGATGCGGGCGGCGGCGGGGCCGGTGGCCGGCGCGCTCATGGCTTCGCCCCGGCTGTGGCGGGCTTCGCGGCGGCGCCGGTGGCGGCGGTGGCGCTCTTTTTCGCCGGAGGCTGGAGCTCGATCTTCGAGCCGTCCTTGAGCTCGCGGGTGATCGCCCCGTAGCTGCCGGAGACCACCTCATCGCCCTCCCTGAGGCCGGAGACCACCTGGATGTGCGTATGATCGAGGATACCGGTCTCCACGTTTTGCTGGCGCACCTTGTTGCCCTCGCGCACGAACACGATGCGCTGCAGCCGCTCGCGGTCGAGGCGCTCCTGCTCGCGCCGCTGCGAGTCGCTCACCGCCACGGCAGCGCCCTCGCCCTTGCGCTGCGCCTTCTCGGCCTCGCGCTCGGCCTGGAGCTGCTCCTGGGTCTGGTCGGTGTCGCGCACCCGGGTGGTCACACTCTGGATGGGCACGGCCACGGCGTTTTCCACGGTCTGGGTCTCGATGTCGGCGGTGGCGCTCATGCCGGGGCGCAGCCGCAGGCCGGGCTCGCGCACGCTGATGCGCACCTCGAAGTTGGTCACCTCGTCCTGCGTCGCCGCTCCGGCGGTACGGGCGGTGTTGGCGATCTCGCGCACAGTGCCGGAGAGCTCGCGCCCCTGGAAGGCGTCCACCCGCACCCGCGCCTTGTCGCCAAGTTTCACATTGATCACGTCGTTCTCGTTCACGTTTACGCGCACCTCCATCTTCTGGAGATCGGCCACGCGCAGGATTTCGGTGCCGGTGAACTGGCCGGTGGCCACCACCCGCTCGCCCAGCTTGCTGTTAAGCACGCTCACAGTGCCGTCGCGCGGGGCGGTGATGGTGGTCTTGTCCAGCTGGTCCTCGGCCTGGCGCAGGGCGCTCTCGGCGCGCAGGAGGTTGGCGCGGGCGCTCTCGACATTGGCTCGGGCCACGCGGACGGCCGAGCGGCTGGCGTTGAAATCGGTATCGGAGACCAGCCCACGCTGGCGCAGGGTGTCGACCTGGATGAAGTCGAGTTCGGCCTTCTCGGCCTGCGCCTCGCTCTGGAGCACGGCGGCCTTGGCGGCGGCCACCAACGCCTGCTCCTGCTCGACCTGGGCCTTGTAGAAATCGGGTTTGATGCGCACCAGCAGGTCGCCCTGCTTCACCTGCTGGCCCTCGACAATGGGCAATTCGATGATCTCGCCGGCCACCTCGCCGGAGATCTTCACCTCGATCTCCGGCTGCACCCGGCCGGTGGCGGACACGAGCTGGATGAGGGTTTTGGTGACGGCCTTCTCGGTGGTCACGCTGATCGGGCGCTCGCCCCGCAGCCTCACCGCGCCGGTTATGCCCCCGATGGCGATCGCGGCAACGATGCCCGAAATGAGATAGAGCTTTTTGCGGCTCTTCTTGGGCTTCACGGAGGGCGGGCGTAGCGGGGATTCGGTTTGGGACATGGCGCGTAGCGTTCGCCAAGGAATGCCCGGTGGCGCCGGCCGTGTCAAAGGCGCCGGATCCAACGCTCAAACACCGCACGCCAGCGCCCACCGCGCGCTCGATACCAGCCCAAGGCACCGCCCTGGGAACCCGGGAACGCAACGCCCAGGAATCGCAACGCCCTGGGGAGCGCCCCACCCTCGGTGCCATCGGACCGCCAACGCCCAGGGAAGCCGGGGCCCCAGAAATCGACCTGTCCCATATTGGCCCTCTGCTCTATTGCGGATTGAGGAATGCGGATTGCGGAATAGTCAGAAGGGTCCGAACGCCGGCTATTACGCCCACCGTAACTGAATGCCTTCCCATTCACTTCAGGCCCCCCAGAGAACTGACCTGTCCCTAATTGGCCTCCCCTCAGGGGATCGCCCCACCCTCGATTCCATCGGACCGCCAACGCCCAGGGAACCCGGGGCCCCCATAAGGAACCCGAGGCCCCCATAATCGACCTGTCCCTTGTTGGCCCTCAATCGACCTGTCCCTTATCGACCCTGGGAGCTTTCCCCGAGGGTCCAGGCGCGAGGTGCGCCCCCGACACCCAACTGCATCGCCAACACCGGGCTCAGAACTGACCTGTCCCTATTGGCCTTGTCTCTACTTGGCCTCAAACCCACGAGCTACGACCTTGCAGCCAAACCCCGGCTCTCGGGTTTCAGCCCTCAGTATTCAGCCTGCAGCTTCCCTCACGAAGGTCCCCCTGCAGTGGGGCTGCATCGTTAGGAGCGCGCACCTACGATGTAATCATTTCGTTAAATCCTGTCGCCGGGATGCAATTCGCGCCAACCGCCTCAAGTTCCGCCTCCTCCGGCCGATGCTTGAATAACCAGCGGGTGGGATCACCGCCCGTCGTACCTTCGTGGCAGTACCCCACGCCGCCCCCGCCCCCCCATTTGCCGTATCCAGCTCCGTATCCGACAATCCCATGAACGTTGCCATCGGTCATCTCCGTATTCTGCTGGTCGCACCCGAATCCGAAACCGTCCAGGGGCTGGCCCGTGATCTGTTCCTGCTCGACGAGCACATCGAGACCACGATCTGCCATCATGCATCAGCCGCACTCGAACTGCTCAACGCCCAGAACTTCGACGCCGTTACCGTCGATCTGCGCCTGCCCGGGGACAGCGCCATCACTCTGCTCTCCTCCACCCAAGCCCGCTTCCCTCGCATCATCCGCCTGATCCTCGCCGACGCCCCCGACGACGCGATCTTCGCCCAAGCCGCCCATCTCGCCCACTGCCTGCTACCGCGCCCCTGCGACGCGGGCACCCTCTACGAGGCACTGGCCGATACCACCGCCACCGCCCAACGGATGCGCGACCCCGCACTCAGCGCTGCGGTGGCCGGCGTATTGGCACTTCCAGAGTCGCCGGCGATGCGCCGCGAACTGCTTGGCCTGCTCGCCGACGACGATATAGATCTCGACCAGCTCGAGGAGGCCGTCGAACGCAACCCGGCCATCGTCGCAAAACTGCTGCAGATCGCCAACTCCGCCTACTACGGCTCCCGCGGCAGCGTCACCAGCGTGGGAGAGGCCGTCTCGATGCTGGGCTTGGACACCGTGCGCGGCATCGTGACCTCGGCCCATCTCTTCAACGCAATGCCCGCGCGCACCCAACAGGATCTTCCCGTACACGACCTGTGGAACCACTGCGTGTCCACTGCGGTGATGGTCCGCCGCATCGCGTGGCATGTGCGCGCCAGCGCCAACATCAACCGCGCCGCCTTCACCGCCGCCCTGCTCCACGATGTGGGCAAGGTCGTCATGTCCCTGGCCCATGGAGAAGCCTACGCCGCCCTGTGCCGCCACCCCGAGGCGACCGCGCGCCCGCTCTGGCAAGAGGAGCAACGCCTCTTCGGCCACCACCACGGCACCGCCGGCGCCCTGCTCCTGGAACTTTGGGGACTGCCCTCCAGCGTGGTAGAGGCAGTCGCCCTTCACCACACCCCGCATCGCACCCGCGATGGCATGACCACTCCCCTCACCCTGGTGCACATCGCCAACGCCCTCGTGCACAACGATACCCCCGGCGCTGGTGCCGAAGCCCACCTGGATTTCAACTACCTGCAGCGCCTGCTCTTGCCCGGCAAGGTCGCCCTCTGGCAATCCGCACTCACCTCCGAGGACTAGCAGCCTGTCGGACTTCGGATTTTGTTCAAATTAGTTGCATATTTTGTTGACAGGCAACGGGATGCTGTATTTTCATAGGCCATGGCCGCCCGCTTCT
>CAJCBL010000337.1 GCA_903960515.1 uncultured Verrucomicrobiota bacterium | reverse complement strand
TGATTGAAACTAACTAAGGCCTTAATTGCTTGAAAAACTACTAAGGTCTGCCTTACTCCAAAACCCTGCCCCCCCCCAAAGCGCGGTTAATTGTTCGGGCCCCGACCGAGATGGTGCGCGGCGAATCATACGCCACCCTGACGAAAACCAAAGGCTTCCGGTGCCTGTTGCTGCTGGCGGAAAGCCAAGGCCGGCCAAAGCCCGGCGACATCTACGAGTTCCCGCTCGCGGATTTGCGGTCGCTATTGGACTGCAACGATGACGCTACCCTCGCCACCGAGCTGCAAAGCCTCTCAAAGATCACGGTGAATTGGGCGAAAGTCATCGAAGGGAAGTGCGGCTATTCCGTGCCGGTGTCGTCGTGCATCTGGGATGCAGCCGGCTCCGGTATGCTGCGCTTCGCATTTGACCCACAATTCGTCGAAAGGTGGATGGATAACTCCCTTGGGTTTCAGCCGCTCGACTGGGAAATCCTAGTTTCGTTTTCGTCTCGGTATGCGGCAAAGATATATGAATACACATGCATGTCGCATCAAGACGACAAACCTGTGCATACGCCCAAGTTGTCGAGTGAGGAACTGAGACACTTATTGGCCATCCCTGTGACGGCGTATCGAGGTAAAAACTCCAGTATCCTCTACCGGGAAATTGAGAAGGCCACCAAGGTGGTGAACCGCGCCCAGATTGGCTATACGGTGTCCTATTGCCGGAGCCGCCGAGGGAAAGCGGCCCGCCATTGGTGGGAGGTGGAAAACGCCCCGGAAAAACAAGGCCGCTTCCGATTCGCCCCAACCGCAAAGGTGATTCGCTCGGGTGACACCCTGCGGTGCCGGATCGAGGCCACGCTCAACGCCCTAACTGACGCAGAAAAAATCAAAGCAATGGAAGCTCTAGCCGGGTGCGGGCTATGGCCGCTGCCCAACGATATGAGCATCATGAAATCCTGCGCCGCAGCTCTGGTGGGCGCGGGAATCACGATCCCGGACACAATCATCGACCGACCTTGACCGGCGGGACGGCGAGATTCGTTATGGGCGGTGCTCCCCTGCCCTAGCGCTTGTAGCCGTCTTTGTTCTGGTCGCGCTCCATCTGGTCCAGCGCGCCCAGGATCGAGGCCGAGCGGGCAGCCGAGGCCGGCCCTGAGCTGCCGAGCAATCCCGGCATGGGCGGCGGCTGCGCTGGCCCATGCGCGGCCAAATACTCGGCGCGGGCCTCGGCGTGTATCTGGTCGAGGTGTCCATATTTCGCCGCCACCTCCCACAAAGTCAGCCCGTCGTCACCTTCGAGGATGAGGCTATCGGAGTTGATTCGGTGTGGCGCCACGAGGTGGAGCAGGCCGAGCCTGGCGCACTCGTGCAGATCCGTGGGCACGGCCGGTGCCGGGGTCGGTTCTGGCGGGGCGAAGTCGCCCCGCGCCTCGGCCTGGATGCGAGCGTACCACGCCGAGCTGAATCGCTCGGGCAGCACCGGCGTTGGCTTGGTTATTTCTTGGGCGGGGGCGGGGGCGGGG
>CAJCBL010000336.1 GCA_903960515.1 uncultured Verrucomicrobiota bacterium | reverse complement strand
GTATCGCCCCGCTCTTCGGAGCGGGGCGCGGATTGAAACGCTTTCTCCTGTGCGATCCTTGCAAGCTTGTCCTATCGCCCCGCTCTTCGGAGCGGGGCGCGGATTGAAACGTTGTGGGTCACCGCACCAGCGTATGCGTTTCCTATCGCCCCGCTCTTCGGAGCGGGGCGCGGATTGAAACATCGCCGCGCTGATAGCTCTAGCCATTGCTGTTCTCCCCACCCGCGTGAGGATCATCCGTGAGAGCCGGCATTGACTTCAGAATCCAAACGGGGAAACTTCTTTTCGAAGCCTGCGGGCGTGATGGAAATCGAGCCGGTGTCCCCGGTGTTCGCGTCCCCACTTATAGACGCAGGCTTCTCAATTTCAAATTTACCGCGCGCACCCAGGAGGGCTTTGGCGGTTACAGCGGGCAACACCGTGGCTGGCTCCCTGTTTGGCGGCCACGCGGCGGGCGGCTGTATCGAGCGAGCGCAGGCCACCAGCCTCGGCGATCATGTCGAGCAGATCGGGATCGAGGAATGGACGGGCAGGACCCGATTCCACTTGTCGACAAATTCGAGCGCGGGCAAATTCCCGATCACCGGAGACTCCCCTAAGCCTGCTGCAGCCGGCTCGGTAGGGGCTCGCTCCGCTGGGGAAACCTGGGAACCCACCGTCGGCGCTGTTGGCGGTGGGTTCTGGTGCCCCTCTGATTGCGTTATCCTCACCCGCGTGGAGTTGGCCCTTCGCCGACCTTGAAAAGAGAATTCCCGGCCTCGGGAAACGCTTCCCGCCTGCGAAAATGCTCTCCCCAGCGTCGAAAATCGGTTTCCCCCCGCTGGGGAGGCCTCCCGCGCAGGAAAATTCGCATTCCCCCCGCTGGGGAGGCTCCCCGCGCATGAAATTTCGCATTCCCCCCGCTGGGGAAGCTTCCCGCACGCGCAAATACCAAATCCCCCCGTCAGGGAGGCTTCCCGCGTATGAAAATACTCTCCCCAGCGCAGAAAATCGCCTTTCCCCCGCTGGGGAGGCTTCCCGCGCATGGGAATTGCCATTCGAAGTAGCGAGTTGCTGCACTGGATTGCGCAAGCATTCCACCCCGCCCCGGGGTGCGCAACGGCTCGGGCGGAGCCTCGCCCTCCAGTCGGAAATCGCGCCCTACTCAGCCAAACGCCAGTCAAGCAGCTCGAGCTGGAGCAGCTTGCGGCCGTTGAAATGATTCCACCCCAACTCCACGGCCAAATCCACCCGCCGCCCGATGGGCGGCATGCGGCTGGCCATCTTCCAGGCCACCCCGAAGAGCCTGCGGCCCTGCGCATCGTCGAGTTGGAAACGGAAATGCTGATCTTTGAATACCTCGGGGCGTTTGCCCAGCACCGCTCCGGCCACGACAAACACCGGCTTCGGATTGCCCTGCCCAAAAGGATGCAGCAGCTCGAGCTCGCTCATCAAATGTTCGTCCAGCGACTCCAAATCCACCCGCGCCGCGATTTCGAAGGTCCTGTCGAGCGCCCTACCCTCCAAGCGCGCCGCCACGGCGGCGTTGAACAGCGGGCGGAACTCCGCCACGCGCTCGCGCGCCAGCGATACGCCCACGGCCATCGGATGGCCGCCCCAACTGCCGAGCATGCCGTTGCACTCCCCTAGCGCATCCACCAGATTGATGCCAAACACGCTGCGCCCCGAGCCCTTCGCCGTCTCGCCCTCGCGGCCGAGCACGATGCAGGGCCGGTTGAACTTGCGCGACACTCGGCTGGCCACGATGCCCACCACTCCGGGGTGCCAACTGTCGTCGTAGAGCACGATGGCGCTGTCGCCCGCGTAGAGTTCCTCTACTTGCCGCTCGGCGTCCTCGGTTATGCGGCGCTCGATATCCTGCCGCTCACGGTTGAAGCCGTCGAGTTGGCGTGCTGCATTCAGGCTGAAGGTGCGGTCCTCGCTGAGGATGAGTTCCACAGAGAGCGCGGCGTCGGCAAGGCGCCCGCTGGCGTTGATGCGCGGCCCGATGCGGAACGAAATATCCACGGGCTGGAGCCCGTTCATGCGGTCGATGCCGCTCACATCCATCAAAGCGAGCAGCCCGGGGCGACTGGTATGCTCCAGAATGGAGAGTCCGTGCTTGGCCAGGATACGGTTCTCCCCCAACAGCGGCACGAGATCGGCCACGGTGCCCATCGCCACGAGGTCGAGGTAGTCGCGCAGCTTGATGGCCTGCGCCACCGGGTCGCCGGCGTCGCGCCGGGCCTTGAGCAGACCATGGGCGAGCTTGAAGACCAGGCCCACCGTGCAGAGATTCTGCCACGCCGGAGCGGGGACAGCGGTGGAATGCACGTGGGGGTTGATGAGGATAGCCTCGGCGGGCACCGCCTGCTTGGAACGATGGTGATCGACGATGATCACATCCACCCCACGGGAACGCAGATACGCCACCTCGGCGCAGGAGTTGGTGCCGCAGTCCAGGGCAATAAACAACTGCGGCACTCCCTGCTCCAGAGCGCGATCGATGGCGTTGCGGCTCAGTCCGTAGCCCTCCTCCAGGCGCAGCGGCACGATGAAACGCGGGGCGAGCCCGAATTGCCGCAGAATGCTCACCAGCAGCGCGGTGCTGCTCACTCCATCGACATCGTAGTCGCCCAATATGACCAGGGAATGGCGACCCGCGATGGCCTCCTGCAGTCGGGCGACTGCGCGATCGACGTTGAAAACGCGAAACGGGTCTTCGAGCTCGGCCAAACGCGGATGCAGAAAGCCGCGGGCCTCAACTGGGTCCGTCCAACCGGCACGCACGAGGATTTCGGCGAGCACCGGGCTGGTCTGCAGGGCTGTGACGAGCCGCGCGACCGCTTGCGCGGGCACGGGAACATGAGTCCAGCGGTGGCTCACCGTGGCGGGCATAGCTAAAACCGGAAGCAGCCCCGCGCGGGCGGGGCTGCGTTCGTGGTCAATTCGACGCCTTGCTGGCGCCTTCCCACTCGTACTTGGGGGCGATGTCCTTGTGCTCGGTCACGTGCTTACGGTCCCCCTTGTGCCACCAGTAGAACACGGGGCATGCAATGAAGAGCGAGGAGAAGGTGCCGGTGATGACGCCGATGAGCAGGGTGAAGGCGATGTCGTTCACGTCGCCCGTAGTCACCACGATGAGGGTGACAGCGGTGAGCAGCGTGGTGCCGCCAGTGATAATCGTGCGCGAGAGGGTGAGGTTGAGCGCGCGGTTAAGCACGGTGAGCAATGGGCTGTCGGGGTCCTTGGCCAACTCCTCACGGATGCGATCGAATACGACGATTGTGTCGTTAATCGAATAGCCGATGATGAGCAGGATGGCGGCTACCATCGAGGCAGTGAACTGCCGGTCGAAGAGCACGAACAGTCCGATCGTCATCAACAAGTCGTGCACCGTGGCAACCACCGCGCCCACGCCGTAGCCCATCTCGAAACGGAAAGCCACGTAGATGAGGATGCCGATGATGGCGAGCGTCACGGAGACGATGGCACTCCACATGATTTCTTTACCCACAGCAGGCCCGATGCGCGATTCCCCCGCGCTGGTGAACTCGGACTGGGGGAACGCCTTCTTGATGGCGTCGATCACCATGGAGCCCTTGTCGAATTCCGTGGTGCACTTAAGCACCTCGATGCCGGTTCCGAGCTGCGTTTGATAGGCAAAGGTGGACTCGCGCACTCCGGGTGCATTTGTGCTGACGGCCTGGCGGAGTTGCCCGACATCAACCTTCTTTGTGTACGCGATGGTGAGCTGATCGCCACCGAGGAAGTCCACGCCGTAGATCGCCTTGCCCTTGTACGCCACCACTGCCGCTCCGAAGAAGACGATGACCCAAGAGAAGATGAAGGCAGCGCGGCCATACTTCATGAAGTTGTACTTGGTTTCCTGCAGAACGGAGAACATCGGCATACGCTTCAGCCAACCAGGGATGATCATCATTTGGAGCAGCACCTTGCTCACAATCATCGCGGCAAACATCGTGGTAAAGATACCGATGGTGAGGGTGACGCCGAAGCCCTTCACCGCGCCGGTACCAAATACCCACATGATCAAGGCGGTGAGCAACGTTGTGAGGTTGGAGTCTAGAATGGCCGACCATGCCTTGTCATAACCAGCTTCCAAAGCGGCAGGCAGGCTCTTGCCCAGTTTCAGCTCCTCGCGCATGCGCTCGAAGATGAGGATGTTCGCGTCGGTCGACATCGCGAGGGTGAGCACAATGCCGGCGATACCGGGCATGGTAAGCGTGGCGTCGATCCCAGGCATCGCCATGACGGCGAGAATCAAGAAAACATTCGCGCCCATGCCGATCGCAGCGACGACCCCGCCGTAGGTGTAGAAAAAGAGAATGAACCCGATGGTCAGCGCCGTGCTGATCAAAAAGGCATTCCGGCCGCTCACGATAGCATCATCAGCCAAGGTGGCCCCAACCTCATACTGCTGGATAACCTCCAACTTCACGTCGAGCGGGTTGTTCAACACGTTGGAGAGCTCAACGGCTTCGCGCTGGGAGAACTGGCCGGTGATCTGGGCCGCCCCCCCACCTATGCGGTCGTTGATGCGCGGTGCGGAGTAGAGCTTGTCGTCGAGCACGATGCCGAGAAGACGGCCAACATTGACCCCTGTGACATCGGCGAAGCGCTTGGCCCCGGCATCGTTGAATTGCAGCCGGATTTCGTAGCGGCCCATTTGGTCCATCGCGGGATAAGCGTCCTGCACTCCCTCGCCGGTCATCTCGGGGATCTTTTTCACCGCATAGTAGCGGGTGATCGGGCGGCCGGTGGAATCGTCATCGTCGGTGGTCATGAGCACATAGCCGGGAGGAAGCGAGTCCCGGGATGGCGGCTCAGCGAGGCCGGCGAATTGCTGGTGCACTAGGCGGAAATCGAGGCGGGCCGGCTTCTTCAATGCGCCGATGATCTCGGGATTGTCCTTGGTCGAGATTCCGGGCAACTGCACCTCAATGCTATTCTTGCCGATCGGCCGCACGATGGGCTCGGAAACGCCCAATCCGTTGATTCGAGTGCCGATAATCTCGACCGCCTTGTCGAGCTTAGCCTGCCGCACGCTCTCATGCTCACCGGACTCGGCGAGGGTAGGCGCCTCAAGGGTGAAGGCTACGCCTCCCTTTAGATCGAGACCGAACATAAGGCGGCCCTTCGACTCCTTGAGCAGGTAGTTCAGGAGAATGTCGTTACGCTTTTCGATGTTGCGCAATGAGGACTCGAGCCGGACACCGGGGAAGAACGTCGACAAATCGATGCGCTCATCGCGCCCGATCTGCTTGAGGGCCACAAACAGCGAAGGCGCGACCTTGGCGTCCACCTGTTTGCTGGCGCGGTCAAGCAACTGCAGGAATTGCGCCCTCTTGTCGGTGGCGGCACCGGCCTCGCTCTTGAGGTACTGGTCGAAAGGACGATCGTTAAACGGGTACAGGCTGAAGGCCGCCATCAAGAGAATGGCGCCGACCATGGCTAGTTTCCAAAAGATGCGTTGGGACATGTTGTTTCAGTGTTAAAGGGGTGCATCGCGCCGGGTTTGGCGGCGCGGGGGGTATGCCGGGGTTGGGCCAGTTCAGGACGACTTGCTGTCGCTGTCGCTCTTTTTCTCAACTGCTTGCACGAAGCTCTTGGCGATCTCCACCTTCGTGCTGTCGCCGATACGCACCACGTAGCGGTCGTCGCGCACCGACACCACCGTGCCGTAGATACCGCCGGAGGTGAGGATGTCGTCGCCAGCCTTGATGGAGGAGAGCATCTTGGCGTGCTCCTTCTGCTTTTTGCGCTGCGGGGCGATCATCAGGAACCACATCGCCGCGATGAAAAGTCCGTAGACAACCAGCATGCCTGTGCCACCACCGAAGAGCCCCTTGGGCGCACCCTCCGGAGCAGCAGCTTGGGCGAGGAACGGGATCAAGGATTGGGTAGGGAGCATTTTGTGGATTGCGAAGAGGTGAAGTTCTCGGAAATGAAGTGTCGATTCATCCCGGGCGCCTGTGCAAATGCAAGCCCAGAGCTTGACGCCGCTGCCACTCGCCCGCCCCCTGTTCACCGCTTCGCCTCACCGAACCCAACTCCGCCGCCTTTCCGTTGAAAACCAAGCCCGCCTCTGCCGCCTGGACGGTTGAAAAATCCGAAGACCTCTACGGCTTCAAGCGCTGGGGGGCCGGCCACTACCAAGTGGAGCCCGACGGCCAAGTTTCCGTACAGCCCCTGCGCGATGGGCGCAGCGTGCGCGTGATGGATGTGGTGCGCGAGGCCCTCGACATGGGCCTGAAGGCCCCGCTGGTAGTGCGTTTCCAAGATCTGCTGCGCCACCGCGTGGTCGAGCTCAACGAGGCCTTCCGCAAAGCCATCGCCGAAGAAGGATACAAGGGCGAATACCGCGGGGTGTTCCCCATCAAGGTCAACCAGCTGCGCGAAGTGGTCGAGGAGATCCTCGACGCCGGCAAGGACTACCATTTCGGCCTCGAGGCCGGCTCCAAGCCCGAGCTGATGATCGCGCTGGCGATGCATGAGAACGCCAAGGCGCTCATCGTCTGCAACGGATACAAGGACCACGACTACATCCGCCTCGCGCTGCTCGGTCGCAAGCTGGGCAAGAAGGTCATCCTCGTGGTCGAGCAGCTTTCCGAGATCGACGACATCATCGCCATCGCCGCAGAGATGGGGGTGAAGCCGATGCTGGGCTTCCGCCTCAAGCTCATCACCCGCGGCGAGGGCAAGTGGGCCACCTCCACGGGCGACAATGCCAAGTTTGGCCTCACCACCTCCGAGCTTCTCGTGGGCGCCGCCAAACTACGCGCCGCCAAACTCGGCCAGTGCCTGCGCCTGGTGCATTTCCACATCGGCTCGCAGGTGCCCAACATCATCACGATCAAGAACGCCGTGATCGAGGCCGCCCGCTTCTACTGCCAACTGGTCAAGATGGGCTTCCCCATGGGCTACCTCGATGTGGGCGGCGGCCTGGGCATCGACTACGACGGCAGTCGCACCAACTTCGATTCGTCGATGAACTACTCGATGGGCGAATACGCCCGCGATGTCGTCTTCAACATCCGCGAGATCTGCGCCTCCGCCGGAGTTGCCCTGCCCGACATCGTCTCCGAGAGCGGCCGCGCCCTCACCGCCCCCCACTCGATGCTCGTGATCGAAGTTTTCGACGCCATCTCCAAGCGCGAGTCCATCGAGGCCACCGCCATGCCCGCGCAGAAGCACAAGGTCGTGGGAGACCTAGAGCTGCTGCTCAAGAACAAGGCCCGCCTCGGCCGTCTCGAACGTTTCCACGACGCCGTGCAGATGAAGGAGGAGGCGTACTCGCTCTTCAAGCTCGGCTACCTCGACCTTGAGAACCGCGCGGCCTCCGAAAGCCTCTTCTGGCAGATCTGCGAGAAGATCGATCAGGAGGCTCCGGAAACCGGGTACCAGCCCGAGGAGCTGCGCGAGCTCAAAAAACTCCTCGCCGACCAGTACATCTGCAACTTCTCCGTCTTCCAGTCGCTGCTCGACCACTGGGCGCTCAAGCAGCTCTTCCCCGTGGCTCCGCTGCATCGCCTGCAGGAGCGCCCCACCGTAAACGCGATCCTGGTGGACATCACCTGCGACTCCGACGGCAAGATCTCCAGCTTCATCGACCTCCAGGACGTGAAGGATTACGTGACGCTGCATCCGCTCAACAAGCAGCCCTACTATCTCGGAGTCTTTCTCACCGGCGCCTACCAGGACATCATGGGGGATCTGCACAATCTCTTCGGCAGGGTAGACGAGGTGCATGTTTTTCTCGAAAGCGACGAGCCCAACGGCTTCTACATCGAGGAGTCGATCAGCGGGCACCGCATCGGCACGGTGTTGGAAGGTGTGCAGTACGACGAGGAGCTGCTCTGCCGTCAGATGAAGCGCCAGATCGACCACGCCACCAAGCGCGACCTGGTGAAACCCCGCGAAGGCGTGCGGCTGCTGGAAAGTTTCGAGGCGCTGATGCGCAACCGCACCTATCTGGCGATACAGCCCGCCAAGCGTAACCCCGGCGCGCGCAAACCCGCTGCGCGCAAGGCCGCCGCCGCGCCCAAGCCTGTAGCCGCGCCCAAGCCCGCCAAAGCCAAGCCCTCCGCCGAGCGTTGAGGAGCGTGGGCGGAAGGCTGAAAGCGGAAAGCTGAAGGCTGAAGGCGATCATCGGAGCGGTCGGACGCGATGTCCGCCCTTCCGGGAGCATTGCCCCTGGAAACTGCGGCAGTTTCCAGGAGCCATGCTCGCGCCTGCCTCAATGGCTCTCGCAGGTACAGGCGTACTCGGCGCGTTGGCACCCACCACAATTCCCAAGAGCGAGATCGAGGCGGAAATTCTGCGGTTTCGCCTCGGGCGTGGCACGCACCTGCACCACTACGCGGTACGGATCACCGGCGGGCATCGCCTCCTTCGTCACAAAACCGAACTCGGTCTTCTCCACCTCAAGCTTCACGCGACCGGCGGCGGGCTCGGCCGTCACCGTCACCACTTGTTGCACTGGGGCTAGCGGTTTCAACGCCGCATCGTAGAAGCGGATCTCCCCCTTGCGCGCGGCGTTGATGACAAACTCGGCTCGCGCCGGCTCGGTATCCAGGAGCCTCCCGCCAGCCGGGCCGGCTACAGCTTTCTCCGCCCGGATCGCGGTCGCGGAGAGGATCATGGAGGCAACAAACAACAGGACTTTGGTCTTCATAGTATGGATTATGGTTGGGGAATCGCCCCGCACCTCGCCGCGACCGCCGGCGGCGGCGCGGAGGGGCGGGTGGTAGCCGCAAACATGAGAGCGGCGAGAAAGCACGTAGCGAGGTTCATGGGACTGAGCGGAAAACTACCGGTTTGCGCCGCCGCGACTCGACCACGTCGTAAAGCACGGGCAGCACGACCAGAGTAAGAAACGTGGAGCTGAGAATTCCACCGATCACCACCGTGGCCAACGGCTGCTGCACCTCCGCACCCGGTCCGGACGAGAGCGCCATGGGCAGGAACCCGAGCGAGGCGACCAGCGCCGTCATCAACACCGGCCGCAGGCGCGTGAGCGCCCCTTCCTCGACCGCCGCACGCACGCTCACGCCGCGCCCGCGCAGCAGATTGAAGAAGCTCACCAGCACCAGACCGTTGAGTACCGCCACGCCCGAGAGCGCGATGAAACCCACCGCCGCAGAGATGCTGAAAGGCAGCCCGCGCGCCCATAGCGCCACCACGCCGCCAGTCGCAGCGAGCGGAATACCGGTGTAGACCAGCAGCGCCTGCCTCCCGCTCCCAAGCCCAGCATAAACCAGCGCGAAGATCAGGGCCAGCGCCGCAGGGACCACAATCGCCAGACGTGCGCGAGCCGTCTTCAGGTTCTCGAACTGCCCGCCGAACTCGAAGTGGTAACCGGCGGGGAAAGCCACCGACTCGCGCAGCTTCCCCGTCGCCTCGCGCACGAAGCCCTCGGTGTCGCGACCGCGCACATTGATCAGGATCGCCACCCGCCGCTGAGTATCCTCGCGGGTGATTGAGCCCACGCGCTCCACAACCTTCAAGTCCGCGATCCGCCCCAGCGGCACCTGCACTCCATCGGCCTCGCCGGTGAGCACGGGCAACTCACGCAGCGTGGCGAGGTCGAGTCGGGCGGCCTCCGGCAAGCGCACGACCACATCGAATCGCCGGCTGCCCTCGACGAGCGCCCCGGCCTCCTCGCCGGCAAGCGCGGTAGCCACAACGCCATTGATTTCGTCGGCGTGAAGGCCGAGCCGGCGCAGAATGTCGCGCTTGGGGGTGATCTCCAGCATCGGCAGCCGCCCAAGCACATCGAATTCCACATCGCCGCCGCCGGGTATACGGCGCAGCACATCGCGGCATGCCCCGGCCAAGCGCTCGAGCTCGGGGAAATCGTCGCCGTAGATCTTGAGCGAGAGATCGGCGCGCGCCCCGGCCATGATCTCGTTGAAACGCAGTTGCACCGGCTGGGTGAACAGGAACGCCTGGCCCGGAAGCGTGCCCGAGAGTTCGCGACGCATGAGGGTGACCAGCTCCGCCTTCGTGGCGCGCCGCCCGCCGAGCTCGCGCCACCTCTCGCGCGGTTGGAAAAACACGTAGGTATCGGAGGTATTGGGCCCCATCGGATCCATCGCGATCTCGGCGGTGCCGAGGCGCGCAAAGATGTGGGAGATCTCCGGAAACTTCGCCCGCAACAGAGTCTCCGCCTGCCGCTGCAGCTCAATCGAGTCGGCCAGGCCCACACTGCTGCCGCGTATCATCTGGATTGCCACCGCCCCTTCATCGAGCTGGGGCAGAAACTCCGCGCCGAGCCGCGTGAAGACCACTCCGGCGGCCACGCACAAGGCCAGCGCCGCTGCGCCCACGAGCATCCGAGCCCGTAGCGCCCGCCCCAGCACCGGGGCGTACGCCGCCTCGGCCATGCGCATGATCCAGCCGGTCTTGCCATGCTCGCCTCCAACAAGAAACCACGAGCACAACGCCGGCACGAGCGTAAGAGCGAGCGCGAGGGAGCCGCCCAACGAGAGCATCACCGCCACCGCCATGGGGCGGAACATCTTCCCCTCGATCCCGGTGAGCGCGAGGATCGGCACGTACACCAGCGTGATGATTAGCACGCCGAAAAACATCGGGCGCGCCACCTCGCGCGCCGCGGTGCGCACCGTTTCGATGCGCTCCCCTGCCGACAACGCCCGCCCCAGCGCCTGCCGGCGCAACGTGGCGTGGCGAAGCATGTTCTCCACCATCACCACCGCACCATCCACGATCAGCCCGAAGTCGATCGCGCCCAGGCTCATCAAGTTCGCGCTCCAATGCCCCTGCACCAATCCGGTAAGCAGAAACAGGAACGACAGCGGGATCGCCAGCGCCACGATCAGCGCGCCGCGCCAGTTGCCCAGCACCGCGAAGAGAATCGCCGTAACCAGTACAGCCCCCTCGAAAAGATTCTGCCGCACCGTAGCGATCGTGGCGTTCACAAGATCGGAGCGGTCGTAAACCACGCGGATCTCCATCCCGGGGGGAAGTTTTGTGGCGATGTCATTGAGGCGCTCCACTGCGGCCTCGGCCACCAGTCGGCTGTTCTCCCCGGCCAGCATGATCGCAGCGCCGGTCACCGTCTCCTCACCGTCCTCGGTCGAGGCGCCGGTGCGCACCGCCGAACCGATACCCACCGTAGCCAGATCGCCGATCAGCAGCGGCTCGGCTGCGCCGGCGAACTTCACCGGAAGCTGGGCGAGCTCGGCGGCGGTCTTCACACGAGTATCCGCGCGCACCACCACCGCCTCGCCACCCAATTCGAGCACTCCGCCGCCGGCGTTGTCGGTGCTCTTGCGCACCACGTCCACCAGTTGCGCGAAACTCACGCCCGCGGCGGCCAGTTTCGCGGGATCGGGCTCGATCACGATCTGTTTCTCGTAGCCACCGATCGCATTCACCTCCGCCAGGCCTGGAGTGGCGCGCAGCAGCGGCTTCACCAGGAAGTCGTGGGTGAGCCGCAGCTCGCGCAACTGCTCCGCGCGCTCGGCGGGGCGGCGCGCCGCATCGGCGCGATAGCGCACGGTGTAGTAGACGATTTCCCCAAGGCCGGTAGCGATCGGCGCCAGCGTGGGCGACACATCGGAGGGCAAACGCTCGCGCGCCTGGCCGAGGCGCTCGTTCACAAGCTGGCGCAAACGGTAGAGATCCACGCCATCGCGGAAAGTCATCGTGATCTGCGAGAGCCCGAACTTGGATAGCGAGCGCAGTTCCACCATGCCGGGCAGGCCGGCCAGTTCCATCTCGATGGGCACAGTCACCAGAGTCTCGATCTCGTCGGGGGCGAGCCCGCCGATCTGAGTATTGATCTGCACCTGCGGGCTGGTGATGTCGGGCACGGCGTCGACCGTGACTTGGAAGGCCGACCAGGCGCCCGCCGCGACCAACACGAGCACCGCAGCCACCACAAGGGCGCGCCGGCGCAGGGAAAATTCAAGTATTCGATCAAGCATGGTCAGTGTCCCGCTGAGCAGCTCACGCCGCCGTTTACCGCCTGGATTTCAGCGAGCCACAGCGCCCGCGTGCCGTGGGCCACCACCGTGTCGCCTTCATAGAGACCGTCCTTGACCTCAAGCCAGCCGGGACCGGCCGCGCCCACCGTGACCGGCGTGCGCAGCAACCAACCACCGTTGGCCACAAAGACAAAATCGCCACGCACCGTGCGCAGAAGCGCAGAAGCCGGTATCGCCGCCACGCCGGGGGCGCCGGGAAGATCGCGCGTAGCGACTTCCGCAGTGCTCAAACCCACATGCTGCAAAGCCGCAGGGCTGAGCTGGAGACCGCGCCCCGCCTTGTAGACAACCGCAGGAGGCGGATCGCCGGCCTTCGCCGCACCCGCACCGTGGGCTGACGCCGGAGCAGCGGCCGCCCGCTGGCAACCGGTTTGGAAACACACTACCGCGAGCGCCGCAGCGCCAAAGAGGATGAAAGTCTTCATGGGGTGAGACGTACGGCGCCAAAGTTGAGTCCGGTGAGCAGTTGCAGCCGCAGGCCCGCATCGAGGGCCTCGGCCTGGGTGTCGAGCAGCGCCTCGGTGGCGTCGAGATAGGCGCTCTGCAGTTCGAGATAGGTACTGAGCGGCACGGCCCCGAGCCGGTAGTGCCGATCCGCCGACGCTGCAGCCTCGCGAAACTTCGCCACCGAATCGGGCGCCCAGCGGCGGATCTCGGCGACCTTCGCAGTAAACGCCTGCGCGGCCACGGTCACTTCGCGCTCCAGTTCGCGCTGCGCCGCGCGCACCGCCGCCTCGGCCTGGATGCGCCGCGCCTCCGCGGCCTCCACTCCGGCACGCGGAGTGCGGGTGAGCGGCAGCGGCAGGCTCAGGCCCACACCTACAGTGGTCTCGCGCCCGTCCCCTCCCTCGCTCGCATAGTATGGGCTCACCGTAATCGCGGGATACCGCTCGTGCCGGGCCAAGCGCAAGGCGTAGCCCTGCTGCTCAAGCGCGAGTTGGCGGGAGCGAAACTCGAAGTTGTTCTCCCTGGCGGCATCCAAAAGCACCGGCAGTGCCGGCGCGTCGCCAAAGACCGGAACTGCGGGGGCGAGCACAAGCAAAGCGTCGGGCGCCAGCCCGCGGAGTTGGTTGAGCTCCAGAAGCGCAGCCTGCAACTCCAGCTCGGCAGCGGTGGCACGCCGCTGTAGTGCAAGTTCCTGCGCCTCGATGGCCCGAGTCTCAAGCAGCGGAGTGAGCCCGCCGGGCTCGCGGGCGAGAAAAGTCTCCCTCAGCGCAGCAAAGCGCTCCGCCACCTCGCGCACCGAGGCCGCCTTCGTGCCCGCGACATGCAAGCCGTAGGCAAGTCCCCGTGACCGGGCATCGAGCGCGGCGCGAAACCGCGCCACCCCCACCTCGGCCAGGGCGACATCGCGCTCGGCCACGGCCCTGCGCAGCGCGAGCCGGCCGGGCCACTCAAAAGTTTGCGCAAGCGAGACCGACCACGCGGTGCCTTCGGTGGCGAAGTCAACACCGGCGGCGCTGATGCGTTTGCGGCCGAGACCAAGCGAGAGTTCGGGGGCAGCCGGAGCCACTCCGCGCACTCCGGCGCGGGCGGCCACGATCTCCGCTTCGTAGAAACGAAGTTCCGGATGCGCGCTGGCGATCTCGGCCACGAGCGCCTCGACCGGGACTGGAGTGGGTTGAGCGAACGCCGCAGCGGCCGACAACGGGAAGAGAGAAAGGAAAAGGATACGCGAAGACATGGGAGTTGAACGGGAGGTTGGCCGGAAATCCGGCGCTACAGACGCGCTGCGCCCCAAGGGCTCGGCGCGAACAACAACGGACTCCACGGAGTCCGTACCGGATCAACTCCCGCTCAAGGCGCCTGTGCGAACGCCACTACGCGCTCAACAGCGCGCCACAACCGCACGAGCTCGGGAGGCACTGCCGCAGCCGAAGAAACTTCGACCTCGCGACTCGCCGCCAGGATACACAACGGATCCGCCAGCCTCTGCACGACAAGCAGCAACGGCTGCACTGCGCACAGGCTGCCGTGCTCTTCGCGCGGCGCGCCGGACTCGAGCACCTGACAGTGATCGGCCTCACTTTGAGAGTCAGAGGCCGCGCCGGATACATCTCCCGAGCAACAATCCGATTCCCCGAACACCTCCGCCGTCGCAGCCATGCAATGCAGAGCCGCCGGCAGCCAAAGGGCCACGAGCAACCAGGCAATGGCGGTGAAAAAGCGGCGTGGCACGGCAAAGATGACGCAGTTCGGGGCAGCGCTGTCAAACCGGGAGGGATGAGCGGCGGACCTAAGGCGCAAAGCGAAGGCTGAAGGCGGAAAACTGAAGGCTGAACCCCGGAACACGGCCCGGCCACGAGGTCCGACCCTACGGCACCTAAGGAGAATCCATTTCAGTCCTTGCTCACCGGCCGCGTTCGCCATCCTTAACGCCGATGAAAGCGACCCAGCTTACCCTATTTGATCGGCCCGCTACAGCCGAGGGGGAACGCATCCGGTCGGCAGGTGATAACGGGGCGGGTGCAGAGCATGGGGGCAGCACGCGGCATCAAGAGCTGACTAGCGATGAGCGCGGGGCAGTATTCACCCGCCCTGAGGTGGTCGCCTTCATGCTCGATCTGGCAGCTTACCGAGCCGATAGGGATCTCGCTCAGTTGCGCGTCCTGGAACCTGCGGCCGGCGACGGTGCTTTTGCTGTGATGCTCGTGGATCGACTGGTGCACTCGTATCTCAGCCATGGGGGCCTTCCGACCGAAGCATTCACAAAGCTGCGCTCCTGTCTGGTGGCGGTGGAGGTGTTTGATTATAGTGCGGCGATTCTCAGTGCGCGTCTGGCCGCAACGGCCGAAGGTGCGGGGCTCCCACAGGCGATAGCTCGGCGTCTTGCCCAGGCTTGGGTAGTTATAGGCGATTTTCTGCTGGCGGAGTTTGCTGATGGCTTCGATCTCGTTGTGGGCAATCCGCCCTATGTTCGGCAAGAGAGCATACCTGCCGAATTGCTGAGTGCTTACCGCGAGCGATTCGCCACTCTATACAACCGGGCTGATCTCTATGTCCTGTTCTTCGAGCGGGGCTTGGGGTTGCTGCGCAAAGGCGGGAAACTGGTGTTCATCTGTTCGGACCGCTGGATGAAATGCGCATACGGGAAACCTTTGCGTGGGCTGGTAGCTCGGGACTTCATCCTTGAGGTGTTTGTCGATATGGTGGGCACCAAGGCATTCACTTCGGAGGTCGTCGCCTATCCGGCGATCACGGTGATCTCGCGGAATCAGCAGGAATGTTCGATTACGCTTGCTGCATTCCAGCCATCCTTGGCCCCCGCCGATCTTGAAGCCTTGGCGAAGGGTTTTGCGGCGGGAAGACCGGCCAAGGAGCTTGGGATCCGCCAGTTGGAGTCGGTTGCGGTTGGTTCAGCGCCTTGGTTGATCGATGCCCGCGACACCCTGCGGGTTGTCCAGTCGCTGGAGCAACGTTTCCCTGTGCTTGAGGCCGCCGGCTGCAAGGTGGGCATCGGTGTGGCCACCGGTTGCGACCGGGTATTTATCGGGGATTTCGATAAGCTTGATGTCGAGCCGGAGCGCAAATTGAAGCTGGTTATGGCCAACTGTATTCGCAGTGGCCGGCTGGTGTGGGGAGGCCAGGGTTTGGTAAATCCGTTTGAACCGGACGGCACCTTGGCTGCCCCCCGGCGCTATCCTCGCTTCGCCGCCTTTCTAGAACGCCACGAAGAGGCCTTGCGGCGGCGCAATGTTGCCAAGCGCTCGGGTGAGGGCTGGTACCGCACCATAGACCGGATCTGGCATCATCTCCCGGCCACGCCCAAGCTGCTGATTCCCGACATAAAAGGAGATCCCAATGTGGTTATCGATCGCGGGGAGTTCTACCCTCACCACAACCTCTATTGGGTGACTTCCGAGGAGTGGGGATTGGAGGAGTTGCAGGCGATGCTGCGCTCGACCGTGGCGAAGCTCTTTGTTGCCACCTACTGCGTGAAAATGGCCAACGGGTTTCTGCGGTTCCAAGCGCAGTACATCCGACGAATTCGGTTACCACGCTGGTCAGCGGTGACCTTGGCCCAGCGCCAAGCGCTGCGAGACGCAGTGGCGCGGTTGGATCAGGTCGCGATTGATGAAGCAGCCTTCACCGTGTACGGACTTGATGGAGCCTCCATCGTGGAGGTGGAGAGTTTCCGCAACGCTACCACTAGCCCTTAATCATGCCCTTGATACTTGATAATCTTGACGCCCGATTGCGGCGTGCAGTGCAACTATTCTGGTTGGCCCAAGACGCCGCACTTCAAGCCAAGAAAGGCTCAGCGAGAAAGGACACCGGCCGCCGAGGTGCGTTGACAAGCGGGCAGCATCTTGAGGCTTTCATTGCACTCATCAGGGAGATCGTTGCGGAAAACGGACTTCCGGGGAGCGATATTCGTACCCGGGGAGACGAGGTAACCATCCCTGGCTATTTCCGAGCTACGAAGAGCTGGGATCTTCTCGTTGTGCACAAGGGTTTGTTGGTGGCCGCCATCGAACTGAAGTCGATGGGCAGTTCATTCGGTAACAATCTCAACAACCGTGCGGAGGAGATTCTTGGGCAGAGCCTCGATTTCCTGAAGGCTCATGAACGCCGCGTATTCGGCGAGTCCCCCAAACCGTTTCTCGGCTATTGCGTGCTGCTGTCCGATGAGCCGGCGGCGCATCGCGCTATAGGAGCGAGTTCACCCCATTTCCCAGTTCTGCCGGAGTTTGACCGAGTGAGCTATGCGAAACGCTTTGCGCTTCTCTGCCGAAAGATGGTTGAGGAGGAATTGTATACGGAGGCCTGCATGCTGCTGACCCCGCCTGGGGCAGGGCGCGTGAGCGGTGAGTACAGTCATTTGGACGAAGCCACCTCGTTCAAGCGATTTGTTGCCGGTTTGGCGGCGCATGTCGCCAAGATCGTGGCCCTTCAGAGCTGAAGATGATCTAGTCAGCCTCCCGAAGGCGTAACGATTCAGCCGTAGGAGCGTGCTTGCACGCGATTCAGAGCGCAGATCGCGTACAAGCACGCATCTACGGCGGACACCGGAGTCTGTGCCTTGTTGGAGTGCAAAGAAGTACGATTGCATGGTTACGGCTGAGCGCTCCGCACACCAGGTCCGCCCCTACGGGAAGCGGGGGCTGAAGGCGGAACGGTCTAGCGCGGAACGACTACGCCATGGCCGCCTTGAGCAATTGGAATTGCCGCTGCACTTCGGGCATCCGCTTTGCGAGAGTGGCGATGTCGCCCTTCATCCCTGCCTCCTCCATGGCTACTGCGACTTCGCGGAGTGCGTTCGCCCCTAGATTCCCTGAAGCACCGGCGATCTGGTGCGCCCATCGCGCGGCCTCGGCCGCCTCGCCGCGAGCCACTGCTCCTTGCAGCGCATCAATCCGCGCTGGAGTGTCCGCAATAAATGTACTGCGGACTATCTCCAGCAGGGCTTCGTCGCCCAGCAATCGCTCCAATAGTGCAGCCCGATCATAGATGGCCGCCGGTGCCGCAGCGCTCGATACTACCGCCGGCGCAGAGCCCCTGCCATGCGCAGGGGGAGTCGTTGCGGGCTTGGTCACCGGTGGAATTCCCGCGTCCCGTGGCAACCACCGATCCAAAACTCCAATCAGGGCATCAATAGCGACCGGTTTCGCCACGAAATCATTCATCCCTGCTTCAATGCATTTCTCCCGGTCGCCATCCATGGCGCGGGCCGTCATGGCGATGACGGGCACATGGTGATTGCGCACGCCAGAGCGGGGATCACGGATCCGGCGGGTGGCCTCATACCCGTCCATCTCCGGCATCTGCACATCCATGAGCACGAGATCGTAGGGCAGGCTGGCGAGTGAGTCGAGAGCCTCGGTGCCGTTGGCGACCGCATCGGCCTGTAGTCCGAGTTTGCGCAAAATCCCCAAAGCCACCTGCTGGTTGGTGATATTGTCCTCCGCCAGGAGGATACGCGCAGACCCGCTCCTCATTTCACGCAAGGCATGGCGGGTAACAATGGGCTTGGCGGTGCGGGGGGGACCAGCGGGTGCGTTGGCCTCGGCATCGGGGCGGCGGCCAAGCACAAGGGAGAGGCAATCGAAGAGTTCCGTCTGCCGCGCCGGCTTGGAAAGATAGGCGGCAATACCGACCGCATCCATGCGCTTGCTGTCCCCGTGCTGGCCAAGAGAGGTCATCATCACCAAATGGAGGACCTTGAGCGCATCGTCGCTCTTGATGGCCCGGGCCAGCACGATGCCGTCCATTCCCGGCATTTGCATGTCGAGGATTACTACCTGGAAGTGGGGACCGTTCTGTTTTACCCGATATAGCACGCCGAGCGCGGTGGGGCCGTCCTTGGCTTCCTCCACCTCCACTCCCCAAGAGCGGAGTTGCGCCGCAAGCACCTCACGGTTGGTGGCATTGTCGTCCACTATGAGCACGCGGACACCGCGAAGGTGGGCCACCGGCACAATCGGGCGTTCCCGCTGCGCCTGCTTGCCGAAGCGCGCGGTAAACCAGAACTCCGAACCGCTGCCCGCCTCGCTCTCAAGGCCGATCTGGCCGCCCATCAACCCGGCTAGTTGCTTGCAGATGGCCAAGCCAAGCCCTGTGCCTCCGAACTTGCGCGTGGTCGAGGCGTCCACCTGAGTAAATTTCTCGAAGAGTTGCTTCTGTTTGTCCTCCGGTATCCCGATGCCGGTATCCCGCACCGAAAAGCGCAGCACCACCTCAGTCCCGGTCTCCGCCATCAGGGTGGCCCGCACAGCGACCTCCCCCTTCTTGGTAAACTTGATCGCATTGCCCGCCAAATTCACGAGCACCTGCCGCAGCCGGCCCGGATCGCCGCAGAGATAGTCCGGGATGTTCGGTGCGGCGGCACAAATGAACTCCAGCTCCTTCTCCTCAGCGCGCAGGGCGATGGTGGAGGCGAAGTCATCCATCAGGGCACGCAGATCGAAGTCGAGTATCTCCAAGTCGAGCTTGCCGGCCTCTATCTTTGAGAAGTCGAGAATGTCGTTGAGTAACGCCATGAGCGACTCGCCGCTGCTGCGCACGGTTTCGGCATAGCGGCGCTGGATATCGTCCAGCGAGGTATCCAACAGCAGGCCGGTCATGCCTATCACTCCATTCATGGGAGTGCGGATTTCGTGGCTCATGTTGGCCAGGAACTCGCTCTTGGCCTGGCTGGCCAGCTCGGCGCGGGTGGCCATGGCATTGGCGCGGCTCGTCTGGGCCTCCAGACTGTCGTTGAGAGCCAGAAGCTTTGCCTCGGCGCGTTTGCGCTCGGTGATATCGATCATCACGGTGAGGAAATACTGGCTGCCCTGGCTGCTGATGACCTCGCCTGAGAAAATGCCATCGAGAATGGCACCGTCGGCCCGCCGCACCTTCAACTCGAAGTCGGCGATCCGTCCATAGGTCTGTAGCTTGTCCACGATTGCGGCCTGCTGTTCGGGAAATGGGAAAAGCCCGAGCTCGCCGGAGGACTTGCCGAGGACTTCGTCGCGCGAATAGCCGAGCACACGAAGGAAGGAGTCGTTGACGTCGGCAAAGCGGCGCGAGGGAAGGCTGGAGAGCGCCATCAGGGTGGGATTGCTGCGGAACAGCCGCTCAAAGCGTTGCGCGGCCTCCTGCTCGGAAGTCAGGTTCTTTGAGACTCCGAAGATGCAGTCCTTGCCATCCCACTGACCGAACCAGACACGGGTCTGCACCGGGATGAGCGCACCGCTCTTGGTGGCCAGCGGCAGCGGGCAGCTCTCGCGCTCGCCGCGGAACATTGCGCCCAAGATGGCCTCCGCCTCCGCACGCCTATCCGCAGGATGCACGTCGAGCACATGCATGGTGGCAAGTTCGGCAGCGCTATAGCCTAGCGTCCGGGTGACGGCGGTATTGGTCGAGATCAGTCCGCCGGAGGGGGTGCTCACCATGATCATGTCGGTCATGGACTCGAAGAAGGTGCGGAAGTTGGCCTCGCTGGAGCGCAGTTGCGCCTCGAGCCGCTTCTGCTCGGTGACCTCCTCGAAGATGTAGAACCGGCCGAAGTATTCATCGTCCGCACCGCGCATCTGGGTGGAGT
>CAJCBL010000335.1 GCA_903960515.1 uncultured Verrucomicrobiota bacterium | reverse complement strand
CGTACATATAGCCAAGAGTCAGCAAACCGCGTGGACGTTCTGCGCGTAGCGAATCCTCTCCTTGAAGAACCGGATGCGTGAATTGCGCTAGTCCGGGTCTGTGGGGGTGTCGGCGGGCAACCGCCGGCACTACCCGGAAAGCGGGTGCCGCCCACAATCGAAGGCGCCTGCCCGCCGCGTTTGGCCTGCTCGATCCGGGGTCCAACCGCTGGCATGCCGGCCCCGGGCGAAGCGCCTACGTCAGCCAGAATTCACATTGCATGACAAATCCGGGGGAATCTCTGACAAAGTCTTACCCGGGACTGACAACTTGCACGGGCGGAAGTGGTAGGATGGGCGCCGTCGGATCCACCAACCAACGCCAACTCGTACAATCCTATGAACGCTCCCGGTCACTCCTCGTCTGCTCTCATCCACTCGGCGCCGTGCGGCGCCGCCGCCGGCCCTGCGGCACCGGTATCTTGCCCCACTAGCACACGGCGGCGCGCGGGGCTGCCTCTTTGGCGGCTGGCCCCGCTGTTGCTGGTCGCCGGCGCCTCCGCGCTGGTGGGACAGGAGGCGCCTTCCGGCGAGCAGGCATCCGATGGGGATTTCGTATGCCTCAGCCCGTTCGTCGTGTCCGCTAGCGAAGATCGCGGCTATGCGGCGTCGAGCACGCTGGCCGGGACACGAATTAGAACGGACCTAAAGGATGTTGGGGCTTCGATCTCTGTTGTGACCAGTCAGTTTCTGCGCGAGGTGGATTCCGGCGCCGCTCCCTCCGCGCCCATCACCCTTATCCGCCGGGCGGATGCGGTTGTCATTGAATTCGCACTCTCCAACTCGGCGGACAAGCAGGACCAGCGCAACAAGGAGCTCACCGACGCTGTCGACGCGCTGGCGGCGCAGATCAAGGCCACGCCGGGTCTGCGCTTCGAGAACCGCGAGGTGCAGCTGATGAGCGGCAACCGCTCGCGCTCGATCATCGGAAAGGGGGGCGCGGTGACCTCGTTTGCCAACTTTGCGGTATTCGCCGACTTGAGCAGCGACGACGCCCGGCTCTACGAAAGGGTGAAGCAGGTGCGCGCGTTGGTGTCGGCGGCGAAGCTGGTCGGGGGCACCAAGGTGATCGACGGTCCGGTGGCGCTTTACCTGAAGCGCCCCAATGACCTTCGGAAGGAGCTGCTTGGGAAGATCTTTGAGGACTACGAGCTGGTGCGGAAGGGGCTCGGGGCGGAGTTCGAGGTGTTGGTGAGCGGGCTCAACGGCCCGATCAAGCTGCGCAGTTGCTCGGAGCGCGAGGTGGAGTTGTGGATCGACTACGGCTTCACGATCCGTTCGATCCGGGAAATGGAGTCGAAGAAGAAGTAGGCTGCCGCCCTGTGGTCCTTCGCCCGCCGCAGTCTTAAGTTTCGACGGTGCCCTATGAGCCCGTAAAAGTATCGATCTGTCCCCTCTCTGAGCCCGAAGAGAGGTGACTTCCCGCCTGCCATAAACCGAAGGCCTCTTGCCCGCCGCTCACAGGTATGGTGGTTAGGCAGCTTGTCGGTGAGCCCCCGCCACGCATCCCGTTTTGGGATTCGGTGAGGGAGGACGCGCCGGATGCTATCGTTCGCGGCCGCGAACGATAACATCCGGAGCTTTGGGGCTCTGGCGGTACGAAATTGTTGCCTTTTCTCCTCGGTAGCGAAGCGAGTTGTCGCCGGATACCCATCCCGTCGCGGATGCTATTATCCGCGGCTGCGGATGATAACATCCGAAGCAAATATCGCAGTGCGTACCTGTGCCTCGCCCCTGGCGAAGATGTGTTCCGCTGTGGCTCGGGGCGCTTTGCGGCGAGAGCGCAGCGCTTCGGGACCCTGATAGGCAGCCGGCAGTAGCGACCGTGGAAGTAGTGATCTATCGGATCAGGGGACAGGTAAAGAATAGGCGGAAGCGGCAGAAATAGCATCCAGCGGCACGCCTCGCGCCAGCGCTGCGTCGCGGACTCCTTGGCGCTGCTCATGAGCCCTGCTTCCTCCCTGCAGCCGCTGACCCGGCTTGCGGTGCGGGAGCCGGATTAGGGACAGGAGCCGGATTCGGGGCAGGTCAATTCTGGGGGCCTCCGTCCGGTGAGCACCATCCCTCCGGCG
>CAJCBL010000334.1 GCA_903960515.1 uncultured Verrucomicrobiota bacterium | reverse complement strand
GCTAGGACCCGTAGGAGCGTGCTTGCACGCGATCTGCGCCCCGAATCGCGTGCAAGCACACTCCTACATCGGACAAGCCCGGGGCGCCCCGGATCGCGCGCAAGCCGCTCCTACATCGGACAAGCCCGGGGCGCCCCGGATCGCGCGCAAGCCGCTCCTACATCGGACAAGGCAGGCGTGGTGGCGGGAATCGCCTGCAAGCCCGCTCCTACGTTTGACTCCGGGGGTTGGGGCGCCGCCCGAGCACAAGGCGGTACGGACGCAAGATCCGCTACTCCATCTGGACTGCATGCTCACGACTCAGCCTTGGTCTTGACCCGCCTAGGCGCTTTATCATTATGGCCGTTCGTGCGCCGCCCCTCTGCGAGTCCCAGTGTACTTGTGCTTCTTATCGCGGTGGTCGCCCTAGCGCTGGTACCCGCCCTCGGGGTGATCTTCTACACCGGACTTCAGGTACGCGATGCTGCCCTAGCCAACGCCGAGCAGCAGGCGCGGAGCGATTTGGAGGTCGCAGCTACACAGATTCAGGGCGTCGTCGATTTGGTGCAAAGTGCCTTCTCCGGCATGGCGGCGCAGGAGAGTGTCGTTTCGGGAAACCCTGCCGGCAGTGGTAGCTACCTCGCGCAAGCCTTCGGCAACACTCGCCTCTTCACCGTCATCGTTCTCGCCGACCCGGCCAGTGGTGATCTCATCGCCTCCTCGACCGGCGCTGCGCCTGGTGCCGTGAACTACCGGCAACGCAGGTGGTTCAAGCAGGTGATCGCCAATGGCGGATTTTCGGTGGGCGAGTACGTGGTGGGCAGCCTCACCAGCCGGCCGGCGATCCATTTCGCGGCACCTGTTCACGATGTGAACGGGAAGTTCACCGGTATCATCTGCGTGGGCATGGACCTCGAGCGCTTGCGCGAATACGCCGGAGGGGCGGGACTCGACCCCGATGCCTCGCTGGTGATCAGCGACCATGCCGGCACGGTCTTGGTGTCGACCCGCGATTCGTTGAAGCTGGGCGAACATGACCCCCTCACCGCGCAGACCAATGCTGCGGGTGTAGCTCCGATTATCCTGAAAGAGGAGGGCAGGCGCCTGCTCGCTGCAACCGTTACTCTGCCAGGAGGCAGTTCGCCGGCCTTTCGGCTGCGGCTTGCGATTCCAGTGGGCCGATACGAGGCACCGGCACACCGCGCGACTTGGATCAATGCCCTGGGTTTGGGCCTCGCCGGGGTGCTCGCCACGCTCATCGCCTGGGTGGTGGGCAGGCGGCTGCTTTCGGCCCCCATCGTCCACGTGGCAAAGGTGGCCGATGCCATCGCTGCGGGCGATCTGGGCCATCGGGTGGGGGCGGTGCATCACCCCCGCGAGCTGGGCTTGTTGGCGCGCTCCTTCGATTCGATGGCAGACAAACAGCTCGGGCTGCTCGCCCGCTTGAGCGCAAGCGAGCTCGAACTGCAGGTGACGATGCAGAGCATCGGGGACGGGGTGATCGCCACCGATATGAACGGCAATGTCGTGAGGATGAACCGCGCTGCCGAGCAGCTCACCGGTTGGGCGGCGCAGGAGGCCAGCGGCCGGCCGCTTTCTGAGGTATTCAAGATCATTAGCGCCAAGACACGCCAACCCGTGGAGAATCCGTTCACCCGAGTCTGCGCTACCGGGGCGGTGGTGGGCCTGGCCAACCACACCGTGCTCGTCAGCCGCAAGGGTGAGGAACGCGATATCGCCGATTCGGCCGCCCCCATCCGCTATCCCGACGGCTCTGTGCGAGGTGTTGTTCTGGCTTTCCAGGACGTGACGGCAGCGCATCGCCTGGAGGATCAGTTGCAGCATTCCCAAAAGTTGGAGGCGGTGGGGCAACTTGCCGGCGGCATCGCCCATGACATCAATAACATGCTGATACCGATCATGGCGGCCTCGCAGATGGCCATGGACCCGGCCACGAGCTTAGAGGAGATCAGGGAGGCTGCTCAATTGGCCCAGCAGTGCGCCAATCGCGCGGCCGACCTCACCCGCAAGCTGCTTACTTTTGCCCGGCGTACCAAGCAGGAGGAGACGGAGGTGGATCTGCACGCCGAGGTGGGCTCGGTGCTCGCCCTTCTTGAGCGGGCCATCGACAAACGCATCTCGATCACCACCGACTTGGCGGCCAGTTGCGCCATGGTGCTCGGCGATCCGGCCCAGATCCAGAGCGCCATCCTCAACCTCGCGCTCAACGCCCGCGACGCCATGCCCACCGGAGGCGATTTGATCATCTCCACCTGGGACCTTCCGGCTTGCTCACCTGTGTTGGCGGCCAAGGGACTGCGCGCCTTGCCCCACCTAGCCCTCTCGGTGAGGGACACCGGTTGCGGCATTCCCGAGGCGCTGCGTGGCCGGCTATTCGAGCCGTTCTTCACCACAAAGGAAGTGGGCAAGGGGACAGGCCTGGGCCTGGCCTCCGCCTACGGCACGGTGAAGGCGCACGAAGGCGCAATCGATGTGCAGACCGTGACGGGGCAGGGGACCTGCTTCACGCTCTACTTGCCTCAGATGGTGCGGCAGCACCAGCCCGTGGAGCCAGCGAGGGAAGGTGCGCCCTTGGTAACCGACCTGCGAGGGCGCCGTATCCTTCTGGCCGACGACGAGTCTCCCGTACGGCGAGTGCTGGCGCGGATTTTGCGTGCGTCTGGTGCGGTGGTCACCGAGGTGGCCGATGGCCGGCAGGCGGTGGCCGCCGTGCAGGCCGATCCCGGGCAGTTCGACCTGGTTGTGCTCGACTATCTGATGCCGGAGATGACCGGCGGCGGCGCATTCCTGGCCATCCGGGAGATCCGCGCTTCGCTGCCATGCTTCATTATCTCGGGCAACGTATCCGATGCCGAAGTGGCAGCCCTCAAGGGCTCCGGTTTGCGCGGTTTCCTTTCCAAGCCCTGCACCAAGGACGAGGTGTTGTGCCTGCTGGGCGGGACGTGAGGCTTGGTGCGCGGGTGGTATAGGTTTGGGGCCGGAGGCGGTGGTGGAAGAGGGGGCGGAGCCGGTCGGGCGAGAATCGCCTACGGGTAGGGCCAGTCTCCGACCGATCTTTCCGCAGCGCCACTTATCAAGTGGCTTTCCGGTACCGCCAGTTTCCAAGTGCCCATCGCGGCGAACCGGTCAGAGACCGGTCCTACTCGTAGCCGCGTTCGCTAGAACGCGGGCTC